>JAGYOI010000494.1 GCA_018399395.1 Prolixibacteraceae bacterium | reverse complement strand
AAAAAGATCAAAGGAGGCTCAGGGCTTGGGCTTTCGAATGTAAAAAACTATGTCATACTTTTAGGTGGTAAAGTTTGGTGTACGCAAAATTCACCGCAAGGTTCGGTTTTTTGCTTCACCCTGCCTGCTACGCCTATTGAAAAAGAAGATCAAAGCAAGTTGTTTCAGTACCAGCTATTCAATAATTAAACCAGAAAGCAAATCAACATACAATTCTATCCCTTTTTTAATTTCATCAGGGAATATGTATTCATTTGCGGTATGCGAGCGGGCTGAATCGCCGGGTCCCATCTTCACCGAAGGATAAGGCATTAAGGACTGATCGCTTAAGGTCGGAGAGCCGTAACAATCAATTCCCATCGATTTAACTTTCTGCACAAACGGATGGTCAAGATTTATTCCCGAAGAATTCAAACGGCGTGATCTCGGTTTCACATCACAGGAAAGAATACGGGTAATAAGGCCAATAACCTCATCGTTAGAATAACATTCGTTGGTTCGAACATCAATAACAAATTTGCATGTATCAGGTACAACATTGTGCTGAAATCCGGCATCGATTTGTGTAGCCGTCATTTTAACTTCACCCAGCACTTCAGAAACTTTATCAAACTTATAATTTCGAATTTTATTTATTTCATCTACCGCCAGGTAAATACTGTTTATTCCTTCGTCACGTGCAGCATGACCAGCTTTTCCATGTACGGTACAATCAATAACCAAAAGCCCTTTCTCTGCTACGGCCAACTTCATTTGGGTTGGTTCACCCACTATGGCAAAATCGACCCTTTCGAGCTCATTTACCAACAAGGCCATACCATATTTGCCCGAACTCTCCTCTTCTGCCGTGGCTGCAAATATCAAGTTGAAAGGCAAGTCCTGCCTGTCGTAAAAAAAAAGAAACACTGCCAGCAGTGATACCAACGGGGCACCGGCATCGTTACTGCCCAAACCAATAATTTTTCCATCTTTTTCAGTAGGGCTAAAAGGATCAAAGCTCCAACCATCAACAGGTTTAACCGTATCGATATGCGAATTTAAAAGAATAACAGGTTTGTTGTCATCCCAATATTTATTTTTGCACCAAGTGTTATTTTTTAAAGTAGAGATCCCTACACCATACGACGATAAATAATCGCGTATTATCACGGCTGCGTTTTGTTCTTTACCGGACAAAGAAGGGGTTGCAATTAATTTTTTTAATAATGAAATGCTCCCGGTATATAATTCGTCTATCATTTTAAATGTATTTTCCGGCTAAATTATACACATTATCTTT
>JAGYOI010000493.1 GCA_018399395.1 Prolixibacteraceae bacterium | reverse complement strand
CCGCTCATGGAATGATGATAATTGGTCAGCTCATCCAGGGTGTTCAGGCCGGTAAAGGCGATTTCGGTTTCAGCGGCATTGATCTCTATATCACTAATACTGCACAGCCACGCATCATTCTGCACCTGGTCGGGTGTAAAGATCAGGGCGTCATAGGAAAGGGCGCCGCTTTCAGGAACCTTGAGAATAAATCCTTTTGATTTCACATCAATATCATTTGGATTGATCTCGTTAAACTTCCTGTCGGCCAGCACACCGCAAATATAAAATGCCTCCTCCTCTCCTGAATACTGTACCCTTAAGCCCGTACCATGCGAAGGCTCCACTCCTGCATACGACAAATCAAAATACTGGAAACTTTGCACTGCCAGGGTACTTTTGTCATACACAAGTAGGAAAGGGTAACCATCATCCCCTGAACCTTCGGGGTAATAAACACCTGTGCCTGCTGCATAACGATAACCGCCGCCATGCTGGATGACGAAATCGGTTAAAAGAATTTTTGCATCACCAACATTTGGCCCCCCTTCTTTATTTGCTAGTAAGTTGAACCCGAAAATTTTGTGTGCGGTTGCCCAGTTGTTTTGATAACCTTTATCTGTTTTATTTCCTGCAACAAAAATGTAGGTAGCATCACTTATTACCCCATAATCAATTGAATGGGTAAAGTGTTCTTTGTAAGTACCTGGTATAAAATGAGTACCAACACGTAACCTTTGTGTGAAACCGGGAATAGCAAATAATACCATCATTAATAAACAAACAAATTTTTTCATGATTTTCGATTTTTGTTAATTTTTTTTAATTTCTTCAAATGGCTTGTTTAACACTGTTTGCTCAGCGTATATGCCTTAGCAACTTGCTAAGAACATATATGGATTACTTTTTCCATAAGCAAATTTCTCCATATAAATTTGAATTAAAAACAGTACTTAAAGCGAATAGTAGTGTTTTATAGGGAATTACATCCAAACAATTTTAGGTATTGGATGTATTAGCAGTAAAATGCTTTCAATACAATCAATTCTTGTGAAAGCTTCTGAATTTTAATTTTTGGGGAGCATTAAAATTACAAGCATTAAATATACAACAAAAACAAACGACTTGCAAATTCTTTTAAGTTTTTATAACTTTATCAAAAAAAGTCATGGCGTTTTTAAGCCCATTTGAAAATATAATACAGTCCAAGAATAATAAGTTTTGTTCTGGAATTGGCTTTTTGCTACTTTTCGTAATTATTCATATTACTCCATTTCTTTGTTTTTCTCAAGGTAAACAGGCAAATATC
>JAGYOI010000492.1 GCA_018399395.1 Prolixibacteraceae bacterium | reverse complement strand
CCAATTTAATAAAAGCTACTTCCGGCAACATGTTTCCTAGTGGCACAATGCCTTTGGCCATCATATCACGGCCGGTATCATACACAAACATGTGGACATACCCCCAAATCGTTTGCAATGTCATGAACATGTGAACACCTTTGGCATGTGCACGTTCGATGGCCGGATACAATTCTTTGTTGACATGACCGAGGCCTGTTCCCACAATGATAATACCTTTATAACCTGCATCTACCATCATATCCAATACATCTGCTTTCATGCCCGGGTAATAATACAACATGGTGACATTATCATTGAAATAAGGCTTAATCACCACTTTTTTATCATCACGGCGTTTATTGTATTTCTTTTTGATGGGCGTAATTTTCTTTCGGCTTATCATTGCCACAGGCGTATCACCAATGGTACGGAATGTTGACCGGTATGATGAGTGCATTTTACGCACACGGGTACCTTTATGCAACAGGCCGTATTCATCAGATGTAGGGCCAAACATGCAAACCAGCACTTCGGCAATGTCGGATTCTCCGGCGGCTTTCATGGCGTGCATCAAATTGAGGGCAGCATCGGAGGATGGGCGGTCAGAACTTCGCTGAGAACCAACCAGCACAACCGGAACAGGCAGATTCTGGCACATAAAGGTAAGTGCAGCGCCTGTATGGTGCAATGTATCAGTACCATGACCGATTACAATCCCATCAATACCATTTTCAATTTCCTCACCAATGGCTTTAGCAAGAGCAACGTATTGCTTTGGTCCCATGTTTTCTGAAAAAACGGCAAATACCTTTTCGGTATCCAGGTTGCAAATATCAGCCAGCTCAGGCACTGCTCCGTACAATTCTCCCGGAGAAAAAGCAGGTATCACAGCACCTGTTCTGTAATCCAGGCGGGAAGCAATGGTCCCTCCTGTACCAAAAAGCTTCACATGAGGCAGGTTTTCCGTATAAGGAAATTCCTTTTCAGGAATGGCATAATTGGCTTTTTTATAGCCCGCTTCTTTCATATCAGTGATGGTATCAACATCCAGACCGATGTTGTAGCCGGTGATAATCTTCATCACAATGTGCTTGTCATCATCGTTCTCGGAACGCGGTAACACGGTACCTTCAAATTTCCCTCTCGTTGTCTTTACTTTGGCATGTCCCCATACCCTTACCTGGTATTTTTTCAGAAGCTTAAGCGCTTCACCCCTGTATCCCTGGAAAAAATCTTCACTCATTACTCAATCATTTAATAATCTAAAACTGTTTTTCAATTTGTTCTGCCATGGTGTTAAGTTTCATGTTCCCCACAGCCATGTGTTTTATTTGACCGGCAACCCAGCATTTTCCGGCTT
>JAGYOI010000491.1 GCA_018399395.1 Prolixibacteraceae bacterium | reverse complement strand
CAAGTTTCACTACCTGCACGCTGGTACCATCAACAACTACCTGGAGAGCCAGGGCGGCTACATCTTATATGTCGATTCGACCTGTGAAGGCCGTGCTCCCCACCTGCTGACGTGTATAGATGGTAACAGTAGCTTTGTACTCTACAGCCAGAAAATGGCAAGTGAGAACCAGGCGGACCTCGAAAAGGCTTTCGGGAAAGTGTTGCAACTATTTGGTGTCCCCCTGTGTTGCGTCCACGATATGGGCAGAGGTATCAATAACGCATTAGACACGGTTTTTCCACAGGCCGCAAGGGTGATATGCCACTTCCATTTACTGCGGGATATTGGCAAGGACCTTTTGGGCGAAGTGTACCAGCGGATAAAAAAAATGTTGTCAGATAAAAAGATATATGCAGATATCCGCTACCAGGTTCAAGCCATCGAAAAACAAACCGGTGGCAGGGAAGCAGCTCGCAACCTGTTCTTCCGGTATGATAAATCTGAACAAGGCTCCTCCGGCCAGCTAACGGGAATGCTTTATGGTTTTTTGTTGGAACTGAAATCCTGGGAGAATAATGGGGACGGTTACGGGTTTCCTTTTGACAGGCCTAAGTTCGCATATTACAAAAACCTGAAACTCATCTATGAGCAGATGGTGGAAATTGAAAGACTCGGTTTTTTCGGGCAGGAGGTTTTGAAGAAATGCAGATTTCATAAAATAAAACAAGTGCTTTCAAGCATGTTGTCTGATGATGAACTGGCCAAAGAAGTTGAAGCCCTTGAGATCCATATAGAGCATTTCGACAGGCTCCGTGAGATTATGCGGATAGCCATGCCTGGTGACAAAAAAGGACTGAACGACCAAGGAAAAATAAAGAACCAAAGTGAGCTTTTACAGGTGGAAACCAATTTGAAAGGGTACATCGGAGAGTTAGACTCTGAAATAAAGAAATTGCCAAAATTAAAGGTAGTGGTGACGCATTTGGAAAAATATTGGGACAAAATATTTGCGAGAGGAATACAAGTCAACATCCAGAAAGAAACAAAAACAATCTTCCCCCATCGCACTAATAATACATCGGAGCAGTTTTATAGGAGATTGAAACAAATTTTGAGGAGATTGCACGGAAACTCAAAAGTGAATAAAGATTTAATATATTTACCAGAGGAGATTGCGCTGATAGAAAATCTGTCGAATCAAGCATATATCAAAAATTTGTTGAAGGATGAATCAAAACTCGCCGGGGAATTTGCAAAATTAGATATAGAAGGCAAGCAATTGCCTTATGAAAAACAGGATTTGGAATTGGTTATGCCCGTTAGAATAAAAAAAAGATTGAAAGATTTCACTCCATTGAAGGTGCTTATTGAGAACAACAAACTAACTTGAGCAACCGAA
>JAGYOI010000490.1 GCA_018399395.1 Prolixibacteraceae bacterium | reverse complement strand
AGGCAGGCGAAAAATAGGAGTATGTTGTTAATTTTCTTCATTTATATTCTTATTTCATCAATCAAACAACCAGGGTTGGGGCAATACCATCGATACAACAATCAAGCGAATTCTTCCCCTTTGGGATCTGCCCCAATCATTTCAGGATGGTCATAGGTAATTATATATGATCGATATTCATAAACGAATTTAGTATTTTTTTTTGTTTTTAATGAAATGCTATAAACTGCCTCCGTCTTTTTTATGGTTTTATGTTATATTTGCTTATTACCAAACCCTTTTCGTTATGAAGATTAAAAGAATAATTCTAATTGTAGTTGTGGCAATATTGCTGGGCGGATATTTCTATATGAGCCCGCTTTTACCTATTATTACTGGTTATGCAGCCAAAAACCTGTCATCGGGTGTATTTGTAGCCAACCGTTCACAGGAATCAATGGAAAATACCGACCTCAATTTTTCATTCATTAAACACGTGAACAACAAAATCGATGTTGAAGACAAGGAAGTGAAAAGCAAGTTTTTGTGGCATTCATCAGCAACCACCTACATCGAAGGATTTGGTAATGTCCTCATCAACGATTTCACCGAAGAAGATATATCCGGACGGCCTTATCAAATGGTTCCGCCTAAACCCGAAAACCCCGATACCATTGACTGGCCCATGGGTGATGTTATTGCCGATACCATTCCTTCGGATATTAACATGGAGCAACTCAACCTGGCTATGGAACAGGCATTTGCCGATACCATTCCGTACAAAGGTACTTTTGCGGTAATGGTTACGTACAAAGGCCAACCCGTGGCCGAAAAATACGCAGAAGGTTTTAGCCCCGAAAACCGTTTTCTGAGTTGGTCGATGGCCAAAAGCTTCACCAATGCCTTAACCGGAATTTTGGTCAAAGAAGGAAAACTCGACATTGAACAGCCGGCCGATATTAAAGCCTGGCAAAACGATGAGCGCCGCAACATCACCATCAACAACCTGATGCACATGAACAGCGGGTTGGAATGGAATGAAGATTACGGAAACAGCTCAGACGTGAACAACATGCTGCATAAAGAAGGCGACATGGCAAAATTCACCTACTTGAAACCGCTGGAGTTTACACCCGATTCGGTTTTTGAATACTCATCGGGGGCAACCAACATTGTTTGCTACCTGATACGCGAAGCCATTGGCAACGATGCTGAATACTTTGCATTTCCCCGTAAAGAACTTTTCAACAAAATTGGCATGCGCAGCGCCGTTTTCGAGGTCGATGCATCGGGTACTTTTGTAGGTTCGTCGTACCTGTACGCCACCATGCGCGATTATACCCGTTTTGGATTGCTGTACCTGAACAATGGCAACTGGCTGGGCGAACAGTTATTGCCCGAAGACTGGGT
>JAGYOI010000049.1 GCA_018399395.1 Prolixibacteraceae bacterium | reverse complement strand
ATACTTCGTGTTAAAAAAGAGACTGCCTTTTTAGGCAGCCTCTTCTATACATATTAAGCAGGGGAGGGAAGGGAACTCAACAGTGCTTAAGGTGTAAAGCTGAAATTGAGTTTCTGGGCAATGCCCTTTAAAAATCAGAACTAACAATTTACAAAATATAATATTGATAATCAATGAGCTGTTAGAAAAGATAGCACAAGCACTAATTATTCCCAATTTTTGCCATTGCAGCTTTATTGGTTCGAAATGTGAAATGGCGCTGAATCATATAGCTGTATGCAATTACAATAAGTGTTGTTGCTATTTTGGATACGGTTGCATACCATCCAAAGCCTTCAACAAACAGTTTCAGAAGCACATAGTTTAGTAAAATAGAACCACCTACCGATATCCCGTACCTGAATAATTGGGTTCGTCCACGCAAAGCCGATTGGGTAAAAGTGATGTATTTGGCCATCAGAAATCCGGTTGAGAATGTGATGGGAAACACGAATACGAAAGCTGCAATGTGCGGTGTCATTGCAAAAATGCCTAAATCAACAACTTCTTTTTGAAAAATGAAGTTGTAAAATATGAAGTATAAAACAATATCAAATGCCGTGTTCATTCCTCCTGTAGCCGCATAACGAAAAGTTTCAATGGGAATGAACTTTTTAAATGGAGAATAAAACCAGTCAATAATTGTTATAATTAAATCGCGTATTTTTCGGGAAAAATCTATCATGCTACAAAATCAATTGGCTGCGAATATACAATTTTATAATTCAAGGTATATGGCTTCTATTACTTTTTCCATTTTATAAGCCATGGTAAAACTCCCACAATTAAAATTATTTATAATAATTGAAAATGCAACCGGTGTACCTTTTTGTGTTTCCATATAACCGGCAAAGCTTCGCACACGGGTCATCGATCCGCTTTTGGCACGGACTTTCCCTTTTAAAAATGAATTTTGGAAGTAGTATTTTTGTGTTCCCTGTAATCCGGTAATGGGAACCGATTCTTCAAAAACGCTGAAATATGGGCTGTAATTGTTCATGTAAACAAGAATATCGGTCAGTACTTTTGCACTAAAAGCATTGTTTCGCGATAAACCGCTGCCATCGGCCAGGAAAAGCCAGTTGGTATCTATTCCTTTATCTCTCCAAAAGGTTTTAATAACCTCCGTTCCGGCTTCGGTTGAACCTTTTCCGGTTGAAAGGTGTCCAATGTGCTTGCAGAGGTGTTCGGCATAGAGATTTACACTTTCGTGGTTCATAACTTTTATAATTTCAGAAAGCGCGGGGGAGTGGTGTTCGAAAAGTAATAATGAATCGGGAATGTGCATGAAAGGTTGCAATGATGATGTTTGAGCTTCGCCACCAATGTTAACTGAAGAAACAGCCAACGTGTTTTTTAATTGTTGTGCCAATAATAGTGCAGGGTTGGGAATGGATGCTTTTATCGAATAAGTGTCGCGGCCTTTGGGTAAAGTGCCCCTGATAATCCGATAGCTGTCAAACGGGCTTCCATACACGTATGCCCTGTCGCGGTTATCGTTTGAAGCGGTTACTTCATTTTTAATTAGTAAATCCGGAATGTGCGGTTTGGTGTCAATAATTCTTGTTTTTCCCCCATGTAAGCTGTCGGTTTCAAAAATTATTTCGAAGGTATTGTCATACAGTGCGGTGCTTTGTGCCGCGGCTCCAAAATAGTTGCCCAAATCCTCCCATATCCAGGTTTGGGGCACATCCTGATCTTTATAGATTCCGGTGTTCACAATGATGTCGCCTTTAATAGAATCGATACCTGCCCTTTTTATTTGTTTAGCCCATTGCGATAAAAACTCATTTTTATTGTCGAAAAGGTAGGGAGAACCAAGTGAAGGGTCTCCGGATGCTAAGATGATTAAATTTCCATCTAAAACATTATTTTCAATACTGCCGTTGTACCCAATTTGGGTAGTAAAAGTATAGCTGCCACCCATGATTTCAAGGGCAGTGGCACTGGTTATTAACTTTTGTACTGAAGCAGGTGTAATGCTAATTTCAGGGTTTACAGAGAAAAGTTCTTCACCAGTGGTTGTATTGGCAACATATATGCTTACGGGGGCATTTGCAATAGCATCATCGTTCAGGAAAAGGCTGGTACGCTGTTCCAGATTTTTATCCGATGCAATGAGGCATTTTGTTAATAGTATGAATATTAAGGTGTAAAATATTCTCATTTAATTATTTCTTGAAAATGTTGTGCAAATATAATGTTTTGAGGTGAACTGTTCTTAAACGATTTTTATTACTTTCGTTTGATTAATTCAATTTTATGTGGCGAACTTTATTGATAGTAGGTACTGGTGGATTTTTAGGCAGTGTTTCGCGATATCTCGGCCAAGTAGCTGTTGAGAAGGTGATGCACTCATCGTTTCCGTGGGGCACTTTTGCCGTGAACATTTTAGGCAGTTTTATTATTGGTATATTATATGCCTTGGCTGAGAAAGGAAATTTACTTTCGGTAGAATGGCGTTTATTTTTAACTGTTGGTTTTTGTGGTGGGTTCACAACTTTTTCAACCTTTGCATATAACAACCTGACCTTATTGAAAGATCAGGCCATAGGCATGCTTTTATTGAATACGTTGGGGAGTGTTATTCTGGGAATATTAATGGTATATGCAGGAATTGTTGCTATACGTGTAATATTGTGACATTTTGGATGAATCTGGTAAAGGAGGTTTGGTTTATGTTGAAAATGTAGATATTATACGATATACAACCAGAAATAAATATAGAAATATATAGTTTTTTATCTTTTAATTATTGATGTAATGGAAACAATACCTTTAAGAAGATTAGTATTACTGATACTTTCGTTGTTCTTAATTTTTTCGTGTAAGGAAGATGAGGTTATTAAACCTGATCCTCAACCTAAAGAACTGACAGAAAAAGAGAAAGAGAATAAAGTTATCAACCAATGGATAGTTGATGCCATGGGAACATATTATTTATGGGAAGATCAATTGCCATCATCATTAGGAGCAGGCACTGGTGACCCTGAAATATTTTTCAATAGTTTGCTGGTTGAAGAAGACAGATGGTCGTACATAGTTGATGATTTTGAAGCGTACAATGCTGAGTTTGAAGGAACGCCAACAAGTATGGGATATTCTCCCCAATTCTGGCTTTATAATGATTCAAAGAATGTTATGATTGTTGTGCAATATGTTTACCCTGGTTCGCCTGCAGAAGAGGCAGGTTTAAAACGGGGAGATATAATACTCCAGATTGATGAAGTTGAACTTACCCCTAATAATTATTATGATCTGTATTCAGGCGACAGCTATTCTGTTCAATTGGCATCGTTGAGTGGAAGTTCATTAATGATGACCGGAGAATCAATTTCGTTAAATGCCGAAGTAATAGATGCAAATCCTATGGTGTATCATAATGTGTACGATTTAGAAGGAATAAAAACCGGTTATCTTGTTTATACCGGTTTTGTAGCCGGCAATCAGGAACATTATCTCAATAAGCTGAGCGAAGTTTTCCAGGGATTTAAAGATGAAGGCGTAACAGAACTGGTAGTTGATTTACGATACAACCGGGGCGGTGATATGGATGCTGCTTTACATCTGGGGTCAATTCTTGCGCCTAAAACAGATGCAGACGATGAAAAGATAATGGTTCGTTATGTGTATAATAGATTGTTAACAAGGGAGTTCAGTAATGATCCGGAAAATTCAGTTGCCCGATTTAAACAAGGACTTGTTAACCTTGAACTGGATGAAGTACATTTTATGGTTACATCTTCTACAGCATCAGCAAGTGAGGTTGTTATGGCCGGCTTACAGCCTTACATGACTACAACCCTTATTGGTACTAATACTGCAGGAAAATATACCGGAATGTTTGTTCTTGACGATTTCAACGATGGAAAGATTCATAATTGGGGGTTATTGCCGGTATGTTTTAAGTATTCCAATGCTGATGGTTATACCGATTTTGGTGAGGGTATATCACCTGATTATATGGTTGAAGATGATCTGTTAAATGCTGTTCCATTTGGTGATCCGGCTGATCCAATGCTGGCCAAAGCATTTGAGTTAATCAGTGGCCAGGTAACAACTGCTTCATTAAAGTCGAAAGCTGTTCATCCGGGTTTTGAAAGGCTTGAAGACGAAAGGTTTAGCTTGTTGAATGATTTAGTTATAAGAGGGCGTAATTTGAGAACACCTGAAAGATAAAAAGAATTAGGGTTGTTTTGAGTTTAAGAAACAGCCCTGATTTTATGGTTTTACATCACCTGCATCAATCAAATTGTTCATCAGGGCATAAACTGTAAGTCCTGAAATAGTTTTTATACCTAATTTTTCAGTGAGGTTTTTCCGGTGTGTAATTACTGTGTTGATGCTGATAAATAGCTTATCGGCAATTTCTTTGTTTGAATAACCCAGGGCCACATGTTTCAATATATCGATCTCCCGGGTGCTTATTCCTTCATTTTTTTCTCCCGTTTCTTTGTCTTTAATCCCTGAGAAAAATTGTTCAATTTTTTGGATGATGTCAAGCTCTTTGTCCGAAGGGTAGATTACATTGTCGAATAATTCTGCATGCATAGTTTCGTTACCAATGAGTAATATCTTTCCCCTGTAGAATTCTTCTATCTTTTTCAGGTTTATTGCTTTCGGTTTTTGAATGATCTTATGATGAAGAATAAGAAAATCGTCATTTGTCCCTTTGTTGAGTTCTTCAATGTCAGTTATGTAGTGGAAGTTTGCATCAAGGCCTAATTGTCGTATAATAAACTGAATGCCCGAACGTAACAAATACTGTTCGATGGCCAGGGTGACTTCTATTTTATGGTTATTTTTATACACTTTGTGCAATTATTTTTTTCTCTATCTGAATAATTCTTGGTATTAAAACTTGTTCCTCAATGCGGGAGTGATCTTCAAGGTCTTCTTCAAGCCTGAATAATTCAATTAATAACTTTTCAAGGATGTCTTTTCGTTTTACCGGTGGCAGGAATTTAATGATAAGGTTTTTTAAATCAAACAGCTTTTCTTCCAGGTCATTATGATCATCGTGTTCTTTCTCAACTAATTTTTCGCTTATTTTTTCAATCGTAGATGAGGGCACAATTTTAGTTTTGTTGGCTTCATCGAGCTCAAATGTATAAGGGAACAACGAAGTTTCTTCTTGTTTTAAATGATTAATTAGCTCATTTTTATATTCTTCAAAGAAATTTGTAATCAGCTTGTTGTTCGATTTGTTTTCAATACTGCTGTTTTCCAGAAAGCTATTGAGCATTTCTTCGAGTTCCGGTATCTTTACATCAATGTAATAATTGTGTGTGTTAATTAGATATTCGACAACAAGTGTTAACGGATAGTTTTGTAGCTCTTCAGATGCAAAATAATCTTTGTTGTGATAGCTGTTTACAATCTCCAGGAAGAATGAAAGATTGATTTCCTTTTCTTCACAAACCTCTTTAATGGTCTTATTGCCAAATCCAAGTTCAATACCAAAACGTCCAATAATTGGTAACAACAGGTAGTTGAGGTGAATGGCATCGGCCAGCTTCATATGGGCATATATTGGTAAATGCTTCATTATGATATTAATTTTTCGTTTCAAAAATAGTTTGAAATATGTAACGAGGGGTCATAATATTTTGTGATTTTTACCAAATTACATCATTATTGTGATTTTTTTGCCAATTTTGCTAAAAATTCGAGATATGTATCTGCAATCATTGTCTGTATTGGATTATAAAAACATTGAATCGGCTGAAATTGAGTTCAGTTCAAAACTCAATTGTTTTTTGGGCGATAATGGTGCCGGAAAAACAAATATTTTAGATTCAATATACTATTTGTCATTTACGAAAAGTTTTTTCAATGCTGTTGATACGTTAAATGTGCGTTATGGTTGTGAAATGTTTGGTTTGAAGGGAACCTATCATAACAACAATGAAAGTGACCATGTGGCTGTAGGGTATAAGCTCAACCAAAAAAAACAGGTTAAACGAAATAAAAAAGCCTATAAGCGGTTTAGCGACCATATTGGTTTATACCCGCTGGTTATGGTTTCCCCTTCCGATACATCACTGATAATTGGGGGTAGTGATGAACGCCGAAAATTTTTAGATGGTGTAATATCACAATTCGATACAGGGTATTTGAATGCACTGTTGCGCTACAACCGGGTTTTGCAACAGCGGAATAACCTGTTAAAAAAATTTGCTGATGAAAACCGGTTCGATGAAGATACTTTGTCAATCTACGATGTGCAACTTTGTGAGTATGGTAATTTTATTCATAAAAAGCGAAAGGGGTTTGTTGAGGCTATTATTGAAGTTTTTCAGGAGTTTTATCAATACATTTCGGGGGGGCAGGAAAAAGTAGTGCTTGAATATCAATCAACACTTTCCGACTCGAATTTAGATGAAGAACTGGAGAAAAACAGGAAAAAAGACAGGCTGATACAACATACTTCAATTGGTATCCACCGCGATGATTTGCTGTTAAACCTTGGTGACTATCCTATGAAAAAGGTTGGTTCACAGGGGCAGACCAAAACTTATTTGGTGGCTTTAAAATTAGCGCAGTTTGAATATTTGAAAAATGCCAGCGGGATAAAACCAATATTGCTTTTGGATGATGTATTTGATAAATTGGATACGAACAGGGTTGAAAAAATTGTACAACTGGTTACTGATGATAAATTTGGACAAATTTTTATGACGGATACAAATCGTGAACATCTTGAACATATTGTAGAAAAAGTTGGTTCCGATTATCATATTTTCAGGGTAGAGAACGGAGAGGTGAAAAAATGAGAAGGCGCGAAACACAAAAAATAAGCGATATATTGAAACAGGTGGTTAACGAGTCGGCTTACGACAGGAAGCTGAAAGAAACACGTTTGATAAGCAACTGGGAGGCTATTTTAGGACCCGGGGTTGCCCGGTCTACATCTTCAATATATGTGCGCAATAAAACCCTTTTTGTACATATCGAATCACCTGTAATCCGGCACGAATTGTTTATGATGCGCTCCCGTATTCTGGCTTCATTGAACGAAAGTGTTGGTGGTGTTGTTATTCACAATATAATTTTCAAGTAAAATTTTTATTATGGAATTACTGACCCATCCCGATCAATTTGATAAAATTTTGGCTGATCATCCATTAGTACTGGCGTATTTTTCAGGAGAAAATTGCAGTGTTTGCAATACTTTGCGGCCAAAAGTTGAAATGCTTGTCGAGCAACAATTTCCTTCAGTGAAATACATCGAAATTAAATCGGAGAAGGCTCCGTATATTACAGCAAAATATAGCGTGTTTTCAATACCTGTGGTAATGTTTTTTGTTGAAGGACGTGATTATATTCGCGAAGCCCGTAATATCAGCCTTGACGAATTGACCAAAAAAATGGATAAAATTGTAAACTTGTACGAAGATTAAATAAAAAATTGAAAAAATTGAGCACAAATCTATATATCATATCAGGATGCAATGGTGCCGGTAAAACAACAGCTTCGTACACCGTTTTACCCGAAATGCTAAAGTGTGAGGAGTTTGTAAATGTTGATGAAATTGCAAAAGGCCTTTCACCATTCAATCCTGATAAGGCAGCGATAGCAGCCGGGCGTTTAATGTTGCAGAAAATGCATAAATTGATTGACCAGAAAACAGATTTTGCATTTGAAACCACCTTGTCGCCCCGTAGCTATGTAAACCTGGTTCAAAAAGCCCGCGACGAAGGGTACCATGTAACCTTATTGTATTTTTGGTTGAATTCAACCGATTTGGCTATTGAGCGGGTGAAAAGTCGGGTAAAGGAA
>JAGYOI010000489.1 GCA_018399395.1 Prolixibacteraceae bacterium | reverse complement strand
GTTGGTTATATGGGCTTTTGTTCTCGCTTCAAAGTTCGCTGTATCTTGATAGTGAAGTAGCTCCGAAATCCCCAACGTTTCATACCGCCATCCGTCAGACTGTGCAAAAACCAACCAACCTTTGTCAATAACTTAAGTTGCTGCAAGCCAATATCCTGAAAGGTTTTTGATAGCTACCGGGTATCAATTACAAAAAAAATCAAAATCATGCCACACGTAATTGGCCAGCAACGAAACCAGATGATGATGCTCAGCCTGGAAAGCTCTATTCCGCCGGATGCATTTGTAAGGGTTATCGATGCCTTTGTGGATTCAACCGACCTTGAAAGTTTCGGCTTTGCCCATGTTCACAGCAATGATGAAGGCCGCCCGTCTTTTCACCCGTCGGTGCTTCTGAAACTCTATTTGTATGGTTACCACAATGATATCCGCTCGTCGCGCAAACTTGAGCGCGAAGCCCGGCTGAACCTCGAAGCGCTTTGGCTCACTTCAGGGCAGTATCCGCGCTATAAAACCATAGCTGATTTCAGGAAAAACCACAGCGGGATTTTCCGGCAGGTATTCCGCTCGTTCGTTCGTCTATTGCGCGACTGGGAACTGGCCGACGGGCAAACCATCGCCATCGATTCGTTTAAAATCCGCGCGCAAAACTCGCTCAAAAACAACCTGAACCAAAACAAAATCGACCGTCACCTGGAATACATCGACCATAAAATTTCAGAATACGAAACCCTTCTCGACCAGGCTGACAGCGAGGAAAACCAGCAGGAACTTCAGAAAAAAATCAAACAACAGCAAACCCGTAAAGAAGGTTATAAAGCCATTGAACAGCAACTGAAAGAATCGGGGCAGGAACAAATCTCGCTCACCGACCCCGATGCCCGCTCGGTGGTGCTGCACCGTAACATCGTGAACGTGGGCTACAACATACAGGCTGCTTCCGACTCGAAACACAAACTGCTGGTTGAATACGAAACCGGCGATGTGAATGACACTCATGCCCTGGCACAAATGGCCACGGCAGCCAAAGAAATCCTGCGGGCAGAGTCAATCAATGTTTTGGCCGACAAAGGTTATCACACGGGCGAAGAGCTGAAAAAATGCGAAACAGAAAACATTACCACCTATGTTTCGCCCAAAGCCCCGTCAACACCCGTTACCGGATTATTCCCGGTAACTGCTTTTATATACAATGCTGAAAATGATACCTACACCTGCCCGGCAGGAGAAATCCTCGCTACCAACCATGTATGGTACAAACACAGCGGCAAAAGGAAAACCGAAGCATACAGGTTCCTGCGTTATACCACGCATGCCTGTAAAACCTGTGCGAGCCGAGGCCAGTGCACTGCGGGCGAAAATGCAACAGGTATCTGGGCGCTGCTAGCCTCAAGCATGACGGGT
>JAGYOI010000488.1 GCA_018399395.1 Prolixibacteraceae bacterium | reverse complement strand
TGCTATACCTAACGAATTGTGGTTTGATAATGCTAAAACCATATCAACATTAAAGGAAACGCCCATTGAAAAAATTTTCTTTGAAACCGATGACGAAGATATTTCCATTGAAAAAATTTATCTTCGCGCCGCTGAAATCAAAAACATATCTGTTGATGAACTCAAAAAACAGATAAAAACGAATTACAACAAGATATTTAAAAATGAGTTGGACTAAACGCACCGAGCTCTTATTGGGCAAAGAAAAATTAGAAAAATTAAAAAAAAGCCACGTGCTTATTGTAGGCCTGGGTGGCGTTGGTGCGTATGCGGCCGAAATGCTTTGCCGTGCAGGTGTGGGAAACCTCACAATTGTTGATGGCGACAAGGTTGAACATACAAACATAAACAGGCAACTGCCTGCCACGCATGCAAACGTTGGTAAAAATAAAACCGACATATTGTACGAACGATTTAAAGACATCAACCCAAGCATAAACATAACCTGCATTAGCGAATACTTACGCGACGAGCGTATGATTGAAATACTGGAGCATGATTACGACTATGTTGTGGATGCAATTGATACACTTGCCCCCAAAATTTATCTTATTTACCACTCGGTAAAAATGAACCACAAAATTGTGAGCTCAATGGGTGCAGGCGGGAAAATGAACCCCGAGCTTATAAAATCGTCCGACATATCGAAATCATATAACTGCAAACTGGCACGTGCACTTCGAAAAAAACTTAATAAACTGGGGATAAGGAAAGGGGTAAAAGTTGTTTACTCGCCTGAAGAAGTACCCGAAAGTGCCGTTATCATAGACGAAGGCACCAATAAAAAATCAACCGTGGGCACCATCTCGTATTTGCCTCCGGCTTTTGGGTGCCACATTGCCTCGGTAGTTATAAATGATTTAATCAGAAATCAATAACCCGCAATTCAGAACGCCTGTTCTTTTGTCTCCCCTGTTCGGTTTCGTTTGAAGAAATGGGCATTGACGAACCATAACCAACAGCCTTAATTCTGGAAAGATCGATATACTGTGAAAGAAAATCGGCAATTTCCCCTGCTCGTTTTTTTGAGAGCTGCAAGTTGTAATCCTCACTTCCAATTGTATCGGTATGTCCTGATATTTCAATTTCAACAGTTGGGTTTTCTTTCATAAAATCAATTACTTTTTTCAGCTCTGTCTCCGATTCGTTCTTCAACTCATAGGAATCAAATTCAAAAAAGATATTATTTAAAATAACTTTTGCATTCTTTTGTATCGGTTCAAGAAAAATATTCTCGATGGTGGCGTCTGTAAACGATTCCGGTGTATCATAGTCGAAATGCCTTGAATAAAAAAGGTAACCCCGCATTGACACATTCAAGGCATAAGTACGGCCTGCTTCTACAACTGTTAAATAGCCTTCATCCTTATCGCTTTCAACAATTTGCTTTTCATTATT
>JAGYOI010000487.1 GCA_018399395.1 Prolixibacteraceae bacterium | reverse complement strand
GGTCTTTGAGTGAGGCTCCAAAATGGTAAAGCTGTTTTTCATCGATAATGATGAACCGGTCATGAGCTTCTTTAAATTTATGAATTGTTACATTAGGATATTGGGTGTTATGTTTTTCCAAATCGAGTTTAAGTTGTTTGCCGATATTGTTTGTATAAATTGAGGAGGAAACGTTCTTGTTGCGTTTACTGAGTAAAGTTAACACCGAATCATCTACATAGTTGTCAATAAGAATAATTGATTTTTGAGCTTTACGTATCAAGTCAGCGATAAATGTATATGCATCAAATATTTGACCATTATAGAAGATGCCTTGTTTGGGTTTAATTTCATGAGATTCCAATGCATTAAAAATTTTTTCAAAATTTTCTTTTGTTTCTATTTTATGTTGTTGCAGCTCATTCGATAGTTGAAATAATTGATGGTGGTTGTATAAAGATTTCCGCATTTGTACAAAAGCATTCATAATCGCGATGCTAACTTTAATAGCTGTCTGACTTCTTAATACTGCTGAAAGCATTGAAACACCTTGTTCTGTAAAAGCGAATGGGAGTTTTCTTAACCCCTTTTTATCATCATTGGATATCACAATTTGTGATTTCCAAATGTCAAATTCGTTTTTTGTTAATTGAAATCTAAAATCAACAGGGAAACGGTCAATATTTCGTTTCACAGCCTGATTCAACGTGCTGGTGCTTACATCATATATCTTTGCTAAGTCCCTGTCAATCATTACTTGTTTTCCTCTAATGTTAAATATGCGGTTTTCAATTATTTCAGGAGTGATTTGGGATAATTCTTTGTTCATAACATAGTTTAATGATTAATTACACATATTGTTCTTTCAGCATACTTGCCACGCTTTGGTCAATATTGTCTTTTCGTCGCAATTCATCAAACAGCGCCAGTAGGTCGTTTATTTTCAGCCGTTTTTTTTCTTCTCCTTTAAAATCGTAGGCCACACAGCCTTTGTGCATCATTATGATACGGTCGCCAAGGTTTACGGCTTGTTGCATCGAGTGGGTTACCATAAGTGTTGTTAGTTGGTCGCGGTTAATGATTTGTTCGGTTAGCTCAATTACTTTCGAGGCTGTTTTGGGGTCGAGAGCGGCCGTGTGTTCATCGAGCAGAAGCAGTTTTGGTTTCAAGGCTGTTGCCATGAGCAATGTTAAGGCTTGCCGCTGACCGCCCGATAGTTTCCCGATGGGGTTTTCGAGCCGGTCTTCGAGCCCCATATTCAGCGGGCGAACCATTGTTTTAAATTCGTTGAGCCTGTTTTGGGGCAAACCCCAGCCCAACCCCCTTTTTTTACCGCGCTTAAAAGCCAGTGCCAGATTTTCTTGAATCGACATACCGGGTGCTGTGCCGCTAAACGGGTTTTGAAACACGCGCCCGATAAGTTTTGCGCGCTTGTGTTCGCCCCATTTTGTAATGGTGGTGTTA
>JAGYOI010000486.1 GCA_018399395.1 Prolixibacteraceae bacterium | reverse complement strand
AACAACCCTGATTGGATTGAGCTTTATAATCTTTCTCAAGCTCCGGTTAATATTGAAGGGTACATTTTGAATGACAATCCTGACACTTCAGCAGGATGGATTTTCCCGGATGTAGTAATGGACCCTGAATCGTACATGCTTGTGTATGCATCCGGTGAAGACCGTTCTTCTGAAGCTTTTCATTATCATGCCAATTTTAAAATTACCAGCGATGGCGAAAGCGTGTATTTGTTTACACCTGAAGGCGAAGTGGCCGATTCGATTTTTGTAAAGCCGCTAAATCCTAATATTTCTTTTGGCCGATATCCCGATGGAGAAGATTCGTGGGCGTATTTTAATGTGCCAACCCCACTGGAGGCCAATACAAAACCTGAAAATTCACTGCCAAACGATTCTGTATATTTTTCAGTCCCTGCAGGTTTTTATAAAAGTTTTTTGCAGGTTGAAATATATTCCGAAAATGAAGATGATACGATTAGGTACACAACTGATGGTGCAAAGCCTGATAATGGAAGCCCGGTTTATTCGGAAGCAGTTTCAATTAATAAAACAACTGTTTTGAAGGCGGCTAAGTTTATAAATGGGGAACGTCGCGGGCAACTTGCCGGGAATACATATTTCATAAATGATAAACATACTACGCCAGTTGTTTCTTTATCAACTGCCCCGAAAAACTTTTTCGATTATCATGAGGGGATCCTTGTTGAAGGGCCAAATGCAGAACCCGAGGATCCGCGTTATGGTGCTAATTATTGGATGGACTGGGAGAAAGAAGTTCATTTTGAGCTATTCGATAAAAATGAAATTAACCAGATTGACCAGGGGGCAGGTGTTAAAGTGGCAGGAGGTTATTCGCGCGTAACACCACAAAAGTCGATGGCCTTGTTTGCCCGGAGCAAATATGGAAAAGGTTCGTTTGAGTATCCTTTTTTTAATGACAGGGATTACAATTCATTTGAAGCTATTTTGTTGCGAAATTCGGGCAACGATTTTTGGTACACCATGTTTCGCGATGGTTATGTATCTGAAATTGTTAAACATTTAGATGTTGAACGTTTAGCTTATCAGCCTTCGGTAGTTTACCTGAATGGTGAATACTGGGGAATAATGAACATACGGGATAAGCCTAACGAGCATTATTTCCATAGTGCCTATCATATTGATCCCGATAAACTGGTCCTGCTTGAAGGCAATGCTTCGGTAATTCATGGAGATAATGAGGAATACCTGGCAATGGTTCAATTTATGAAGCAAAACGACCTGTCGGTTGATGAAAATTATAAGTATGTAGCTGATCAAATCGATGTGAGTTGCTTCATTGACTATCATCTGACCCAAATTTATATCAACAACCGCGATTGGCCGGGCAACAATATAAAATACTGGAAAAGCAGATCACCAAACGGAAAGTGGCGTTGGTTATTGTACGATACCGATTTTGGCTTGTCTTTGTATAATGAT
>JAGYOI010000485.1 GCA_018399395.1 Prolixibacteraceae bacterium | reverse complement strand
CGTAGTATGGCGCGGACCGATGGCCTCAAACGCCTTAAAACAGATGATTACCGATGCCGTTTGGGGACCACTTGACTACCTGTTTATCGACCTACCGCCCGGCACCAGCGATATTCACCTTTCACTGATGCAAACCGTGCCGGTTACCGGTGCCGTAATTGTAAGCACCCCGCAAGATGTGGCCCTTGCCGATGCAGTGAAAGGCACCAACATGTTCAGGGGCAAATCGGTTGACGTGCCGGTACTCGGACTCATCGAGAACATGGCGTGGTTTACCCCCGAAGAACTTCCTGATAACAAATACTACATATTTGGTAAAGACGGTGGCAGAAAAATGGCCGAAAAACTCGACATACCGTTCCTTGGACAAATACCAATTGTACAAAGCATCCGCGAAGGCGGAGACGAAGGCATACCGGCAGTTGTTGAACAGGAATCGATTACCGGAAAGGCGTTTAAAGATGTGGCGCAAAAAGTAATGGAATCGGCCAAAGTGCGCAACGAAACCAAAGCCCCAACCCGAAAAATACATGTGAAGAAGATGTAGATCCTTACTTCGCATAATAATATAAAACTGTTGAACACACATGTGGTGTTCTGCGGTTTTTTTTATTCGTTTTCAAGCACAATTACCTTTATTACCTGAACATATTTGTCATCAGATACTTTCAAAAAGTATGTTCCGGCATTTTTTCCTGAAATATCAACCTCAACCATATCACCTTCAAATTCAAACTGCTTCCAAACAACCTGACCACGGGCATTGACCACCTCAACCGATACGGTTTTCAATGCTGTCGGCATTACGAGTTGAAATCTACCCGAATTAGGAGAAGGATAAACATATGCCCGGGCTAAGGCTTCTTTTCGATCTTTTCCCACAAAAGTATATGCTAAACATTCTGACATAACAGAACATCCATCTTTTTGAACAATTACAGCATAGCTGCCATCAACCTGCGGATAAAAATACTGACCTGTTGCCCCGTTTACATTTTGATAATCGTTGTTACAATCAACCCACTGGTAGGCTGCACCCTGAGCCAGGGCCATTAAACTATCACCGGCATAAAGAACCGAATCATTAATCTCTTTCACTGAAAGCTCGAGGTTTACTATGCTATCACATCCATAAATGGTTTGCAGTGTGTCGCTGTAATTTCCGCTTTCAGTAAGCAACTGCTCCTGCCACTGAAACTCTTCGCCATCACAAATAGATTGATAAATAAATGTTTCTGCAACAGGATGAACCGTAAGGTTTAACACACAAATGCTATCGCAACCATTTACGGTTTTGCAGGTATCGGTATAAACACCGTTCATATAATAAACTCGATTGTGCCAGTTAAAAACCTCCCCGTTACAAATCTCCGCATCGGTTTCGTTATAAAAAACCGGGTTTATCGTAATCGAAACGGTATCTGATATAACCTGCCCGTTATGGTCGGAAACCTTGCAGCGAAAATCAGCATTGTG
>JAGYOI010000484.1 GCA_018399395.1 Prolixibacteraceae bacterium | reverse complement strand
ACTTTTCGAAAACCTTTTCCTGTTTTTCAACCAGTACAATTTTACCATTTACGAAGACGACCCCAACGACCACACCGTAGCCGTTGACCCAGAAATGCTGGGGCACATTTTTGAAAACCTGCTGGAAGACAACAAAGACAAAGGCGCATATTATACCCCGAAAGAAATAGTGCATTACATGTGCCAGGAAAGTTTAACGGAATATTGTCTGAACCTTGATTTTTCTGATTGTGGGATTAACATGATTGATGAAGACAAAAGAAATCTGGTTGAATCAATTATAAAAAGAAAGGAAATAAATGTTGAACTCCTTAAAAAATCATGTCAATCAGAAAAATCATACGAATCATGGTTCAGACAATTGGAAATGCATCTGGATAAGGTAAAAATCTGTGACCCTGCCATTGGCTCCGGTGCCTTCCCTATGGGATTGTTGCAGGAAATTTTCAGCATTAAAGAACTCATTGCCTACGAAACGGGTAAGGCATGGAAACCTGCCGAAACCAAACTAAATATTATTCAAAACTCCATATATGGGGTTGACATTGAAAAGGGTGCGGTTGACATTGCCCGCCTGCGGTTTTGGCTGAGTTTAGTCGTTGACGAAGAAAAACCAAAACCACTTCCAAACTTGGATTATAAAATAGTAGTGGGCGACAGCCTGATAAGCAAATTTGATGGCGAAATTGTGGAAATTGATTGGAACCTAAAAACGGAAACCCAAACCGATATGTTTGGAAACGAGAATCTACAAAACCGAAAAAAATTCCTTGAAACCCTAACAGAAAAACAGCGAGAATATTTCAATCCAAACAACAAAAACAAAACAGCCCTTGCCGGCGAAATCCGAAACCATAAAATTGATGTGCTGGTGAACCAACTTGAACTGATGGTAAAAACTGAAGGTTTGGAACACCCACCCGTGAAAATTAATTTTAAGGACAATAAAAAGTTTGCAGTAGCCCAGCAACGCTACCAACAAACACAAAACTGGCTGCATACCATAGCAAAACTTAAAAAGCTGAAACAACACCCCGATGAACCTTTTAAGCATTTCGACTGGAAACTATACTTCCCTGAAGTGCTGAACCCGTATCTGGTAAATGGGAATGGGGGGTTTGATATTGTTATTGGAAATCCGCCTTATGTTTCGAACAAAGAATTGAGAGACAAATCAAGTTTTGAATCAAAATATAAAACAGCTAAAGGGCAATATGATTTGTTCTCGTTATTTATTGAGTTATCATTGTTATTGTGCAAAGAGAAAGGTATTCATTCATTCATTATACCAGATTCTTATGTTGGTCGTAGTACTTTTGCATATTCAAGAAGCAACTTTTTCAGTCTGTCAAATTGTAAGAAACTCCTTCATATCAACAATGTATTTGAATCTGCAAATGTTAGTAGCTTAATATATATAACTCAAAAGAGCCGGAATCCAAGAAATAGCTATATTTCTTACATAAAGGCTACATCCGTATTTGATTGGAAAAACTCAAACTATTCAGAAATT
>JAGYOI010000483.1 GCA_018399395.1 Prolixibacteraceae bacterium | reverse complement strand
TGTAAATCGAGTTGTGAATAAACGTGCTGCAAAAAGGCGCAGCATGGGTGGTCGTAAAACAAACCTTTGGGAAAATATTCATGTTCAGGTAATGGACATAAAAGAAGACACGGGTCACACGCTACCGCAAAACCTGCGCCGCTTCCGTGACCGAATGAAAGATTATAAAGAGCGCGGCTACGATGCACTAATTCATAAAGGATATTGCAATACAAACAGCAGAAAAGTTAACAAAAGCATTGAGGCATTAATACTTTCTATATATGCAATGCCCAATAAGCCATTTTCGAAATCAGTGCACGACTTGTATTTATCATTTTTGGCTGGTAATATATCTGTTGCCGATACCGAAACAGGTGAAATATTCGATCGTAACGATTTCTTTAATGAAGATGGCACACCTGTTACACTTAGTGAGGCTACTATTTGGAACTACCTGCGCCGCGCCGACAACGATGTTTCGCTTTCGAAGGTTCGTAATAGCTCCCTTGAATTTTCAAGCAATAAAAGGCCACACCACCATCGCGACCTTCCCAACTTTTCACTTTCGCAAATTAGTATGGATGATAGGGATTTACCGCGCAAAATGACCGACGGTAAACGCGTAAAGGCTTATTATGCTTATGATGTGGCCAGTGGTGCAGTGGTTGGTGCTTCTTTTTCTAAATTAAAAGATACACAGCTATTTATAAACTGCATGCGCGATATGTTTCGGTTCATTCACCTTAATGGCTTAGGTATGCCGCTGGAAGTAGAAGTGGAACACCACCTGGTGAACCAATTTAAAGATGATTTAATGCAGGCTGGTACTGTATTTCCGTTTGTACGCTGGTGCAACCCCGGCAATTCACAGGAAAAGTGGGCTGAAACCGGAAACAGGGTAAAAAAATACGGATATGAGAAACGGCACCAGGATGGCATCGGGCGTTTTTACGCCAAACTGGAAGCCAACAGGCCAAAGGTTGATAAGGTAAGCGATGCCGAAAACAATAACTACAATGATAAGCGATATACATTTGAACAGCTTGTTGCCGATGATCGTGAAACTATAATAACCTATAATAACGATCTACACCCGAACCAAAAGAAATACCCCGGAAAAACACGACTGGATGTATTAATTCAGCATCAAAACCCTGATGCTGCAAAAATTGATGATGCGTTGATAACGCGTTACATTGGCGATAAAGTAACTACAAGCATTCGCCGTTCGCAATATGTGCGTGTTCGTTATGCCGATTATCAATTGAGCACGCCACGCGACATTGCTAAGCTGCAACCCAACAATTATAAGGTAGATGCATATTATATTCCGTTGGAAGATGGCAGTATTGATAAAGTATACATTTATCAGGATGCCGCTTTAATTTCCGAATGTTTTAAAATTGAAAAATATAACCGCGCAACCGCTGAGCAGACCGATGCCGACCACGAAGCATACTTAAATCAATCAAAATATGTAAGTGAATTCGATTCATGGGTGAAAAAAACAAAGCCTGCTAAGGTTGCAATTG
>JAGYOI010000482.1 GCA_018399395.1 Prolixibacteraceae bacterium | reverse complement strand
GCACCAATTTTAATTTATTCTTCAATGTTTTCGCTGAACGTTCCTTGTTTCAAAGGCGATGCAAATATATACCTTCTTTTTATTTCTGCAAATAGTAGCACAAAAAAAACATCAAAAAATAGTGCCCTGTTTTGTAACTATGCTGAAAACCTGAATGTCGCAAAATAATTAATTTTTCTGCCTCTTTCTCAATAAATATTTTATCAGAAGAAACAAACCACGAAACCCCAATAATGCGACATAGATCATAATACTGATCATCACAATATATCCAATTTGTGAATACAATTCGGTCCAACTGGTTTCGTATTTTGCAATTGCATAAACGTTAAGAATAAAAGCTGCTATAAAGCTTAGTAACCATATAAAAAACTCCCTTTTTAAATGACTGCCGGTGATAATAATTTTCTTCATTTTAAATCCTGTATTTTTCGGGAAGTGTTAGCTTTTCTCCTGTTTCAATTGCTGCTTCGCCTAAAAGTGTCCATATACTTGCATTATACCCCTCCCGTGTTAATGCCTCAGGTGCTTTCCCTGCCCTGATGTAGCTTGCAAAACCTTCAAGCTGAAGAGCCGAATCATAAAAATCTGTATCCTCAATTATAGGCTCACCATTATAGGTTGCTGCTGTTTCGGGCATCCAACTGGCACCACCAATCATCGCTTTTCCAAAAAAACCGGATTCCATATCGTTAATCAACTGAATAATTCCCGGAGCTGGTGGTGGCGTTTCGGTATAATAGCGATTTGTTTCAAATTCAATAGTGCCTTTATGTCCCATTATTTGCTCTTCCAAACCATATTTTTTATTACTGGTCATGGAATCGTATATAAATTGTGTACCATCGTCATATGAGTAAATGAGGGCCACATTATCATTCACCTCGCGACCATCTTTCCAAAACACGATGCTGCCCGTACCGGTTACGGCCACCGGTGTTTTTTGTAATGCCCAGTTAGCCACCTGAATTTGGTGCGACATCAATTCGGTAAGAAGCCCGGCTGAGTATTCTTTATATAAGCGCCAATTAATAAAACGTTCCATTTCAACAGTATTATCAGGTACCTGACGTCGCCAATCGTTATTACGATGCCAGTAGGCACGCAACTGACCCAACTGACCGAGTTCCCCATTGTGAATGCGTTTCATTCCCTCGAGATAAACCGGATTAAACAAACGCTGGTGGCCAATTTGCAATATTTTGCCTGTGGCAATATGCGCATCGTACATGGCTTTTGTACTCTCGAGCGTACGTGCCATCGATTTTTCACAAAAAACATGGATGCCTTCTTTCATACAATCAATCGCAATGTGGGCATGTTGATGTAAAGGAGTGGCAATAATAACCCCGTCAACTTTTTCTTTGGTGAGAAGGTCGGTATAATCATTATAAAGAACCGGGTTAATGTCCTGCTCATTGCACATCTTTTCTGCTTCCTTTAAATGGGGCGGATATACATCGCAAAGCGCAGCAATATCGAGGTTGTTAGCCGTTTTTAATTCAAATAAAAAACGCATTAGTTGCTTTCCCCG
>JAGYOI010000481.1 GCA_018399395.1 Prolixibacteraceae bacterium | reverse complement strand
TTTACCTGAAGTTGGAATATCAGCTAACTGCAAAATAACGTTTAATTTTCAGAAAAACGCAATTGTAGTTCCCCAGGTGGCTGTTCATCAACACGATTCAATTTATGTGGTTTACGTAAAAGATAATAATACATATCAGCGGCGTGAAGTGCGCAAAGGTTTTGAATCGCCCAAAGAGATTGTAATTGTTGACGGGTTGAAATATAACGACCTTGTATCGTTGATTAAACCAGACGAAAACAGCGTTTCGGAAACCATTTATTTACAAAACACAGAAACTAATAATAAAAATTAATATGAAGTATTTGGTAATAATACTTTCCTTTCTGGTTCTTGCCGGATGCAGTCGCAACAACGAAGCAGAAATTCCCCTGGGAAAAGTGGAGCGTGGTACTTTTTATATCGATCTTCACGAGGAAGGTGAAATTGAAGCAACCCGTTCGGTTCAAATTAATTCACCTAATATCTCGTGGCGGTATGGCCTGCTGAAAATAACCAGTCTTGTAGAAGATGGCAGCCAGGTGCATGCCGGCGATACCGTTGTGATTTTTGATCCCTCGGAAGTACAAAAGGCTATTGTTGATTCAGAAGCAGAGCTTGAAATTAAGGAGGCCGAGTTGAAACAAATGAAAGCCGAACAGCAATCAACCATAAAAGAGCTGGAAGCCGACCTTGAAATTACCCGTATTTCACAGGAAATATCACGAATTGAGTTTGAGTCGGCAGATTACGAGGCTGATATACGAAAAAAGGAAATTCAGCTTAATCTTGAAAGAGCCAACATTGCCCTCGAACGGGCCAGGGAGCAGCTTGAAAATCGCAAGAAAATTCAGCAGGAAGAGCTGAAACAAAAAATGCTTGAAATTTCTCAATCGCGAAATGAACTTGACGATGCCCGTTCTACCCTGGAAAAAATGTTTATGGTTTCGCCATCAAACGGTATTGCTATAATCAATCGCAACTGGAGCAGTGGCAATAAATTTCAGGAAGGTGACCAGTGCTGGAGTGGCTACCCATTAATTGAATTGCCTGATATGACTGAGCTGAAAGCGACGGTACAAATAAACGAAGTTGACATTTCAAAAGTAGCAAAAGGGCTCAGGGCCGAAATCAAACCCGATGCTTTTTCAGATAGTGTGTTCGATGCCAAAGTGATCAAAGTTGCAAATTTGGCTGTCAACAAAGAGCGTGGTTCAAAAATTAAAGTCTTCCCGGTTGATATTTTAATAGAATCGGACAATAAAGATTTATTGCCCGGGCTAACAGTTAGTTGCCGGATTTTTATTGATGAAATTGAAGATGCTTTGTATGTGCCGCTTGAAGCTTTACGGCGTGAAGCCGGGCGTGCATATGTTTATGCGAAAACCGCTACCGGTTTTGAAAAGAAATTTATTGAAACCGGTGAAACCAATGCTGATTATGTAATAGTAAAAAGTGGATTAAAAGAAGGCCGGAAAATGGCTTTAATAAACCCGTTTGCTGAAGATGAAGAAGAAACCTCAAAACAAGATGCCGATGTTTAAATTCAATATTACATTGTTGCT
>JAGYOI010000480.1 GCA_018399395.1 Prolixibacteraceae bacterium | reverse complement strand
AAATTTTTAGTTAATGCTTGTTGGTAAAAACCTGCTGCTTTTTGAAGAACAATGCGAAGCGACTCGAGGTGCTTGTATTCTTCGCTGTCGAAATCTTTAGGTTTATCGAATTCGACCTGCAGGTTTAGTTTTTCTGCTCCAATTTTCAAGGCTTCAATAAAATCAACACCCTCATGCTCCTGTATAAAGTTAATGGTATCGCCACCTTTGCCGCAGCCAAAACATTTGTACATGCTTTTAGATGGAGTGACCATAAACGAAGGGGTGTCTTCGTTGTGAAACGGACAGCAGGCAACAAAGCGCGAGCCGTTTTGCTTCAATTCTAAATAGTGCGATAGTACTTCAACTATATCTTCGTTAAGCCGGTCAATTAGTTGTGGTATCTTCATAGTTAAATGTTTGTTTCAATTACCTCTTTAATCTTATGTTTTATTTGGCCGGCACCTACGCGGGGGTGTATGTAGCGGATACGTGCGCCCGGGTATGTTGAATTTGTATCGACCATGCACCCGCACCACATGCGGCCCTGGAACGGACGGCAGGCTACTACGATGTTGTTTTCGTCTATGTCCCACTCAAGGAAATCTTGTTTGTTGTCTTCGAATATTATTGTTGTCATAATTCTTGGGTTTTTGAATGGGCTTTTTGTGAGAATACCTCCTGCAGGTTTTGTTGTTTAATATCACATTCGCTTGGCTCGTACATACAGTAACGGATGTCGCGGTTAATTATACGTGCCATTTCTTGTGCGCATTTTTCGAAGGTGGTAAATGCCGTGTTCGTAATCATTACATACTTAATGTTTATAGGGAATCGCTTGGGTTCGGCGGCTCGTTCGCCGGCGGTTACATGCCTGGCAACATAAAAGTATTTTCCTCGTTTTACGGGTAATATGGGAGTAAGCCCTTTTTTAATGTTAGTTTCGTTGGTGTTCATTTCGAACCTCCTTCCGGTAATTCCTTTATTCCTTCAAATATTCCTGAAGAACTTAACAGGTGAGTGGTTTTGTTGGGGTTGTCGGTTTTCGACATTATTTGAATTGCTTCAACTTCCACTTTGTAGCTGTCGATTAGGTTTCCGGCAAGTTGCGATATTTGTTTCGCGGTTTGCACATCCATTTTTTCGTTGGGGCTTGCTTCGGGGTCGCTGTTATTTTTAAGCATTTCGATGCTCTCGAAAAGGTGATTGCGTAAATCTCCTATTTTATTGTTTGCCATCCTGTTTTGAAATTTGTCGGTTTAACTTTCCTTTTAATCGTATTGCCGATACCAATTCTTTTGGGTAGCGGTGTATGGTGTTGCGCAGGGCAAGTTCGTTGTTGCTTATGCATTCGAAGTTTTCAATTGTGCAGTTGCGGTGGTTGCCGTCTTTAAACACAATGTTTTGCCCGGGCTGTATGGGGCCGTGTTGTTTTTCCCATAAATTTCGGTGCAGAAACTCCCAGTTCCCTTCGCTTATGCGTATAAAATAATAGCCTGGGTTTTTGCGCCAACGGATTTCGCCATCAGTGCCGGCATTGTGGGGGCGATGCCCTTTCTTCCAGTGGTTT
>JAGYOI010000048.1 GCA_018399395.1 Prolixibacteraceae bacterium | reverse complement strand
GCCGGGCTCAACAAAAGTTCTACGAAGATTCTATTGCCTGGTATACCGATCCGCTTTACGGTTGGTGCAATAAGAATAAAAAACCCGACGGCTCAACGTATGACTTATATAGCGACGGGATTAAAATATATACAACTATTGATTACCGGATGCAGGAATATGCAGAAGAGGCTGTGAGAACACACATACAAAATCTTCAGCCACAGCTCGATGCACATGTGAAAGATTTTAAAAATGCCCCTTTTTCCAATGATTTGTCTGATGAACAAGCACAACGTATATTAAATAATGAAATGTACAGGAGCCATCGTTACAGCATGCTTAAAAAGAAAGGGTTTTCAAAAGAGCAAATTATAGAAAATTTTAACACGCCCGATACGATACTGATATATACCTGGGATGGATATAAGGATACCATAATGTCACCGCTGGATTCGATTAAATATCGTTTGCGGCAGTTAAGTTCTTCATTTATGGCCATGGAGCCTTCTACAGGTGAGGTAAAAGTATGGGTTGGTGGTTCGGCATATGGGTTTACTGAAATTGATATGGTACGTTCATCTACCTATAAACGGCAAGTGGGGTCTACATGCAAACCTTTTTTGTATACATTGGCTATGCAGAACGGGCTTTCGCCTTGTAAAAGGGTGCCTAATGTTGAACAAACATTTATCTTGCCCGACGGGCGGACATGGACTGCCAAAAACTCAGGCAGCTCTGATTACGACGGAAAGATGGTTACACTTCGCTGGGGGTTGGCAAATTCTGTAAACCAGGTATCGGCATGGGTGATGAAGCGGTATAATCCTGAAGCAATGCAGGATGTAATGTACAACATGGGAATATACAGCCATGTGCCGGCAGTTCCTTCAATGTTTTTAGGTACTGCTGAAATTACACTTTACGAAATGGTTGCTGCTTATTCTGTTTATCCCAACAGGGGTGTTTATACTACACCAATTGTTGTGTCGCGAATTGAAGACCGGCATGGAAATGTGCTTGCACGTTTTACACCGCGCCGACATGAGGCTATTGATGAACAAACAGCTTATTTAATGACAAAATTGCTTCAGAATGTTGTAAGTGAAGGAACGGGTCTCCGGTTGTCCTCTAAGTATGAGCTTTACGAAGAATATGGGGGCTTTAACACACCTTTTGCAGGTAAAACAGGAACCACACAAAACCAGAGCGATGGCTGGTTTATGGGTTATACACCAGAACTGGTTGCGGGCGTATGGACCGGGGCTAATTATCGCAGTATACATTTTGAAGATATTACCCGGGGGCAGGGATCAAATACGGCCCTTCCTGTTTTTGGACGGTTCTTTAAAAAAGTTTTTGCCGATTCAACATTAAATTACAGCGAGCAGTTTAAATACGAAGAACCTGAAGGTTTTGATATTGATATTGATTGTGATGATAATAATTTAGAAGATAACGGGGAAAAGTTACCCGCGTTTGATGGCTTCTGGTAAAAGAATTTTCGTGAAGAGGAAAAAAATAATATACCGGTTAATAATGATAGGCAATGCTATAGCTCTTATGGCACTTGCACTTTATTTGTTCTCATGTGCGAACCCCGGGGCAGGTCCAACGGGTGGCCCACGCGATAGTATTGCCCCTGTGGTTTTGTCAACGGTTCCGGAGCCTTTTGCTACAAATTATAACGGACGGCAAATTGAAATAAACTTTGATGAATATATTGTAGCCGACAACCTCCCGGCAACTATGGTTATATCACCCCCGCTGGCCGAAAAAACTGAGGCCCGTACAAGGGGTAAAAGTATTGTTATCAAAATTGATGAGGATTTAGTTCCCGGAAGAACATATTCGGTAGATTTTAAGGATGGCATTAAAGATTACAACGAAGGGAATGTACTTGAGGGGTTCCGTATGTTGTTTTCGACATACGATAAAATTGATACCCTGCGGATAAAGGGTTATTTGTTGGATGCTTTTACACTTGAACCGGTTGAAAATGCTATTGTAACTTTGTATAGTATTAATCACGATTCAGTTTTTCAGACCATGCGTCCTGATTTTATTGCCAAGCCTGACGATGATGGTTTTTTTCTTTTTGATAATTTACCGGCAAATGAGGAATATCGATTATTTGGGCTAATCGATGCTGATAAAGATTTGAAGTATTCACAGGAATCAGAAAAAGTAGCTTTCATCGATTCGGTGTTGGTTCCCGAAGCAAGATATATCGAGAAAGTTGATACACTGTTCGAAGAAAATGACACAATAATTTCTAAAGGATATACCGAGTTTACGCCTGATCCGGTTAATGCATATTTGTTCGAACATGATCAATTTAATCAGTATATCGATGCAGCCGGGAGAGACAAAAAAGACCATATGTTGCTAACCTTTGGTGAGTCGTTAACCGATTCGTTCAAATACGAACTTGTTGGTCACAATACAGATGGTTGGAGTTATGTGGAATATGGGATAAACAGGGACTCGGTTGACATTTGGATTACCGACACTACGCTTGTGAATACCGACTCGTTATACCTTTCCATCTTGTATACTTCAACCGATACGCTTGATCGCTTCGTGAGCATGTCTGACACACTTGATATGTTTCATAAAACTAAAGATAAAAGCAAAAAGAATAAAGGTAATACCGTCGAAGAAAGAAGTGACTCTATTATCCAACCCGAGTTGTTTGCCTTTTCAACAAACCTCACATCGGGAACTTTTGATTTAAACAGCAGGTTAATGTTAGTGGCACCATCGCCGGTTTTTTATTTGCCCGATTCAACTGTAAAACTTGAGGTACAGGTAAATGATTCAACATTCAAACCTGTACCTTTTGACCTGGAAAAGATAAAACAATCAAAACGTAAATATGAAATTGGTTTTGAAGTTGAAGAAAACAGCACCTATCAGCTTGAAGTTGATTCGGCATCTGTTTCAACATTAACGGGTATATACAACGAGCCTTTCCGAATGAAGTTTACCTCGCGTGAGTTGGGATATTATGGAGCTGTAATGTTAAACATTGATGGTTTTTCAGGGCCTGCCATTATCCAGCTGCTCGAAGATGGGAAAGACGAAAAACTGGTTAAGCAAATGGATACGGTTGTGGTTGCCGGTAAAGAATTGAAGCTTTCGTATTTGTCTCCCGGACAATATCGTGTAAAACTAATTGACGATCGAAACAAAAACGGTCGTTGGGATACCGGTGACTATGAAAAGGGCATTTTGCCTGAACGTGTTTATTATCTTCCTAAGGTGCTGGAAGTAAAATCGAATTGGGAAATAAAAGAACCCTGGCTTATTGACTCCTCGAAGCCAGGGCCGAAAGAAATATTTATCAATAAATCGAATAAGGAAGAAGAAAGCGGAAACCGTCAGGCAGGAAGACGCCGATAGTAGTTTTTTTATTAGCAGAACAATGGTTATCGTTGTTCTGCTCACAGTGATGAAATTGTTGAAGATGTATTACATTAAAAAGAAATCGTTTTATTTGTGGGTAGTCGTTATAATGGTGATTTTTAATTCATGTTATGATGAAATATTAATTGTGCCGGAATATAGCGAAAACGTATTTAATGTAAAATTGAACAATAACCAGGTTGATCGGATCCTTGATTCAAGAGGTGAGCAGTTTTATATTAGTCCGGTGCCCGGACTAATATATGGTGGTGTCCCGTTGCAACTCGACCACATGAAAATCAGGGGGCAAAGTGCGCTTAATTTTCAGCGAAAGAGTTATTCGGTTAATCTCGATGATGCTTTGATTCTTGAAAACCAAAACGATAGCACCAGCTATGTTTATATTGATAAATTTAAACTTCTTTCATTAGTATATGACTATACGTATATAGAAAACAGGCTGTCTCATCTTTTATTGAACGAAATTGGGCTTTGGGGTTTGCATACTTTTTATACACAGATCGTGTTTAATGATGATATGCACCAGGGATTGTACCTTTTTGTTGAAGATCCCGAAGATTATTTAATGAAAAATGAAAATGCCGAAATTGTTTTACGGCGTTATTATCGTGGTGAAATAGCGAAAATTGAACATGTAAATGGACTAACGTCATCCGATTCTGAAAAGTATGTAAATGATTTTCACGAAATTTATTCAATGCTGTCCACATATAGTGGAAGGGAACTATATGATAAATTAAAAGGCCGGATGAATATTGATAGCTATATGAAAAAAATGGCCTTTGATTACATAATAAAAAATGGCGATCTTACTGATGAAATATTTTTTTGGGCGAAGAAACGTAATGGAAGTTCATATTTTGACATCCTGCCCTGGGATTATGATGATATATTCTCAGTTGTACCTCATGAAATTGGCAGGGCTTGGGCCGTGGGAACAACCTTTGGTGAGCGTGTTTACGAAAGTCATGCCGATGTACTTGATGAACTCAATGGGAGATTGATTTTTTCGGTAGAAGACGATATCGATTACATAATTGCCACTGATGATTATCTTTATAGTATGTACTTAATTCAATTGCAATCGGTATTAAACTTGTTTACGCCCAATACGATTGAACAGGCATTTAATAAAGTAGATAATGAGCTTGAATTTTATTACGAAATACCGGAGGTGATCAATCAATCAAAATTTGATGCCAGTGAAACTTCTGTTGAACGTTTTCGTGAGAATATTCAGGAAAAACGCCAGTTTATGCTGGCTAGGATTCAGGCAATAAAATTAAAAGTAAATGATTCGAAATAGACTTTCATACCTTGCAATACTTATTTTTTTAGGAGTATTATCCTGTGGCCCCGACGATGTATTCCTCTCGGGTGATATATCAGTTAATGAGATTGAAGATAAAACAAATTATCAGATACCGCTGATAGTTGAAAACACAAATGGTAGTGATATAACCCTGAATGGCACTTCAATAAAATTTGAGAATGGTATTTATGAACTAAAAGAGGCCGGTTTTTATGAAATGACAATCGATGAAAGTGAACCTTTATCTTTTGTACTGTTAGATGGTGAAAGAGGGGAAGCCGAATGGGGGTTGAAAAAATGGACAACATCATTGCCTGATTTTGACACTCAATTTGATGATGAAATGCAGATTGTTCATCCTGTTTATGCTTGTGACGGAATTGAAATTCCGTTTGTATTAAGAGCAGGCAACTGGAATATTCAGTCTGATGTGAGCTTACAAGGAAGAAGCGAAAACGGGGAGCTGTTCAATATAAAATACGGCACTGGAATATTTTCCTCTGATCTGACTGACGCCAATAAATTGGAAATTAGTATTGCTGGAGACGTCTACTCATACGAAGTTCAGGATTACACCAACGAAATAATTACATTGCCTGATTACATTGGTAGCGATTACGAGATTCCTGCCAATATGCAGGTGTTGATACAACATGATACAGAAATTGCTGCTAATGCAACCCTTATTATTAACAGTGGATGCTCAGTACTTGTAGGTGCCGGGAAAAACATTACAGTAAATGGCAACATTATAGTAAAAGGGGCACATGAAGCTCCTGTTTTGGTAACCTGCAATGATTCAACAAAACTTTTCGGAGGATTTATTGCAGAAGGCAATCGGTCACAAATTGACGTTGAAAATTGTTTTTTTACACGTTTTGGATTTCACTCGGGCGAAGGTTATCATTATGGTCACGCCAACCATCAGGCCTTGTTTAAAATGAAAAATGCTAACGCCTCATTTTCTAATTGCTATTTTTATAATTCGCCAGGACAAGTATTTTATCCCGAATCATCGCAGTTAAAACTCGAAAACTGCGTTGTGTCAAAGGTTAAAACAACAGGCGAAATCTTGGGGGGCAATATTATAATTAAGGACAGCTACTTTTCTGATTTTCCTGACGATTCGCCCAACTATCAAAATTCCGATAACGATGCCTTGTATATTAACATGGCTGATGCCCAAATATCAAACTCGATGTTTATGTACACCAAAGATGATGGCATAGACTCAGGCGCCGGAGGTGGCGGAACTATTGAAATTGATTCATGCCGTTTTGAAGCATGTTTTCACGAGGGGCTTGCACTTTCAAGTATCGAACCTTCAATAAAGAAGCATACAATAACAAATTCATTATTTATAGGTTGCCAACAAGGCATAGAACTCGGGTACAGTTCTTCAAATCATTCTGTTTCTATTAATAATTGCAACTTTTCACATAACCATATTGGAATTCGGTATGGCGATAATTATAAAAACGATGTAAATGGAACAATGATTGTGAAAGGGGCAACTTTCAAGAATAACGACAAAGATTATTGGAACATGGTAAGACAGAACTGGGGCGGAAAAGACGATAAATTAATTGTTAATTAATTAGTTCATGAAAATACATCATCTAAAAATATCCATCTTAATTATTGTTGTATTCTCATTACAGTCGTGTTTTGAAGAAATGCCTTATGCCCCCGGACTTGAAGATTCTTCTGCACTGTTTTTTATTAACAATAAGCCGGTGTTTGAAGATTCAAAAGATGGTTTTATGCTTTTACCAGTTGAAAAGTATGGTCCATTTAAAGGGAACATCACCTTGAATAAAGCTCAGGAATTATACATAAACAATATCAAGGTTAAAAATAATTCTGAGTATAACTTTAAGAATATCGATCATCATAAATCATTTACAATAACTTTGGTTAAAAATAGTGGAGATAAAAAGAGTTATGACCTCTTCTTTACTTTACTTCCTGTCGTAAAAATAGAACACAGCCTTGATAAAATATACTCCGAACCTAAATATCCAGCCAAATTCATCTTAGTTTCGGCATGTGGAAAAATATGGGATGAGTGTTGCGGGATTGAAACAAGGGGCGGAAGTTCTTCTGTTGTCCCTAAAAAATCATATGGTATTGAAATATGGGAAGATTTTAGCTCAGAAAAGAATAAGAATATCTCTGTTCTTGATATGTATGAAGATGATGACTGGATTCTTGATGCTGTTTACAGAGATTCGAGCAGGGTACGCAACAGGGTTTCTTTTGATGTTTGGTCGAAAATTCAGGCCGATGCATTAAAAAAGGGGTATGATACTCAGTATTCGGCCATAAAAGGCGAGTATGTTGAATTGTTTCTAAATGACGGCTATCATGGTTTGTATTGTTTTTCAGAGCGGGTTGAAGCCAAAATGTTAAATATAAAAATTGAGCAAACCGGACAGCAGGGGTATTTGTATAAATCAGAAAGTTGGTCTGATGCAACCAGGTTTATATCGCTGCCCGATTTGGGTGTCGATGACCAGGGACATTGGAGTGGATGGGAGCAAAAATATCCTAAAACAGCCGGGGGATACGACTGGGGCCCACTTTATGATTTTACCGACTTTGCCGTAAATAGTAGCGATGAAGAGTTCTGCAAGGAAATAGCAAACAGGCTTGTACTTGACCAGGCAATTGACTTTTTAATCTTTGTTAATATCGTACATGGTGGCGACAATGTGGGCAAGAATATATTTTTGTCAACTACGTCAGATAAAGAACCGTTTTATATTTTGCCATGGGATTTAGATGCTACATGGGGCCGCAATTGGCTTGGGGAAAAAATAGGCCCCGGACCTTTTATAAAATTTGAACTATACAACCGTATTTTTAACAATAACCCCGAGCATTTTCGTAAAAGGTTAAAACTACGTTATGCCGAATTAAGAAAAGATGTTTTGTCAACAGATGCACTCCAAAATCATTTTCAATCCTATATCGATTTGTTAAATAAGTCGGGAGCTGTTAAACGCGACAATAACAGATGGCCTGAGGCAAAAACGAATATTCAAAGAGAAATGGTGTATTTATCGAATTGGATACATGGGCACGGAGAATACCTTGATAATTATTTCCGGAACATCGACTGAACGTTGTACAAAATAATAATATATATTT
>JAGYOI010000479.1 GCA_018399395.1 Prolixibacteraceae bacterium | reverse complement strand
AGCAATTTAGATAATTAAATCAGTAAAGCACAAACAGTTTATTGTCAACAACTTAAAAAATAGTAACGAACTATTGTCATTGAATACTTGAAAAAACTTAAATCAACAGGTGCCGATGGTGTGATTATGCCCGAACCGGCAGCCGGGTTACTGGAACTTTCTATCTTTTGTATTCCCACTCAAACCCGTCTTTCTTATCTTTTATCTCAAAACCCAGTTTGGTAAGTTCATCGCGGATCTTATCGGCAAGTGCCCAGTTTTTCTCAGCTTTGGCCTCAAGACGGGTGTTGAGCAACAAGTTCACCACTTCGGTAAGCGTTTCATCCGCCCCCGATGCGCTTTCTTCTTCGTTCTTCAACCCAAGAATGTCGAAAACAAAATCGTTGAACAGCTTTTTCAGCTTTGCCAGGCTTTGATCGTCAATCGTGGCTTTGCCATCGTTTACAGAATTAATCATGCGCACACCATCAAACAGGTTTGCCATCACTATGGGACTATTAAAATCATCGTCCATCGCGGCATAGCAATCTGCTTCAAGCTTGTCAACGTCAACCGTTGATTTGTCCGAAGGTTTAATATTTTCGAGCAATGCAACCGCTTTCATCAGTCGCTCAAGCCCCTTCTCGGCAGCCTGCAGCGCTTCGTTCGAGAAATCAACCGTGCTACGGTAATGCGCCTGCAACATAAAAAAGCGGATGGTCATTGGGCTATAAGGTTTTTCAAGCAACTTGTGCTTTCCTTCAAAAAACTCATCGAGGGTAATAAAATTCCCCAACGACTTCCCCATTTTTTGCCCATTTATGGTAATCATGTTGTTGTGCATCCAGTAGTTCACACTCTCGTGGCCAAGGGTAGCACAACTTTGCGCCACTTCTGCCTCGTGGTGCGGGAACATCAGGTCCATGCCACCACCGTGAATATCAAATTTTTCACCCAGGTATTTGGTACTCATGGCGACACATTCGGTATGCCACCCGGGAAAACCATCGCTCCATGGCGAAGGCCAGCGCATAATATGCTCGGGTTGGGCTTTTTTCCATATGGCAAAATCTAATCCCGAATGCTTCTCGTCCTGACCATCGAGTTCGCGGGTATTGGCCTGCAAATCTTCAATTTTCCGACCGGAAAGCTTCCCGTATTCAAAATCGTTGGAGTATTTCTGCACATCAAAATATACCGAGCCGTTGCTTTCGTAGGCATAACCTTTTTCCAAAAGCTTTTTTGCCAGTTCAATCTGCTCTACAATATGACCGGTTGCAGTTGGCTCAATGCTTGGCGGCAAAACATTGAGTTGCTCCATATTGTGCCGGTAACTGTTGGTATAAATTTGCACCACTTCCATAGGCTCCACTTTCTCAACCCTGGCTTTTTGTGCAATTTTATCTTCCCCCTCATCGGCATCGGCAACGAGGTGCCCCACATCGGTAATGTTGCGTACGTAACGCACTTTGTAACCAAGATGCATCAGGTAACGGAACACCAAATCGAAAGTAATGGCCGGACGCGAATGTCCCAAATGCGCATGGCCATATACGGTAGGACCGCAAACATACATGC
>JAGYOI010000478.1 GCA_018399395.1 Prolixibacteraceae bacterium | reverse complement strand
AAGAAAATAACAGAGTTTGTACTGGAGGAACTGGATGAAAACATGTTCCTGGTAGCGGTTAATGTGAGCTCTTCGAACGTGATAAAGATTTTTATCGATAGTTTCGAAGGATTGACAATCGACCAGTGTGTACATATTAACCGTGAACTCGAGAAAAAACTCGATCGCGACAAAGAAGACTTTGAGCTGCAGGTTTCTTCACCCGGGCTTTCAGAACCTTTCAGGGTAAAAGAACAGTACCTGAAAAATGTTGGCCACGATGTTGAAATAGTGACCACAGAAGGCATTAAACTCGAAGGTGAATTGCTGGAGGCCGGCGATGAAGGGATTTTGTTGAAATCGGCTAAACGTGAGCGGGTAGAAGGGCACAAAAAAAAGCAATTGATAGTTAAAGAACATCAGTTAAAATATGGCGAAATAAAAAGCGCAAAAGTTGTTGTTTCATTTAAAAAAGCGAATTAAAGATGGAAAATATTAATCTGATAGATACTTTTGCCGAATTCAAAGAATTGAAGAACATCGACCGGGTAACCATGATGAGTGTTCTCGAAGATGTTTTTCGCAGTGTGCTGATTAAACAGTATGGTACCGATGAAAATTTTGATGTAATTATCAATATTGATAAAGGTGACTTTGAAATTTGGAGAAACCGCGAAGTGGTTGAAGATGGCGAGCTGGAAGATCCAAACCTGCAAATTACATTGACTGACGCCCAAAAAATCGACGGTGATTACGAGGTTGGCGAAGATGTAACCGATGAGGTGAAACTAATTGACTTTGGCCGCCGTGCAATTTTAAACCTGCGGCAGAACCTGGCCAGTAAAATTCTGGAACTTGAAAAAGATCACATTTACGGGAAATACAAAGATAAAATTGGAGACATTGTTACCGGCGAGGTATATCAGGTGTGGAAAAAAGAAATCCTGATTCTTGACGATGAAGGCAATGAATTGATTCTGCCCAAATCGGAGCAGATTCCATCCGATTTTTTCCGTAAAGGAGATACCGTCAGGGCAATTGTGTATAAGGTTGAATTACGAAACAACAACCCGCTCATTATTTTGTCGCGCACAGCACCGGTTTTCCTCGAGCGTTTGTTCGAGCTTGAAATACCTGAAATTTTCGATGGCCTCATTACCATTAAGAATATCGTTAGGGTGCCGGGCGAACGTGCCAAAGTGGCGGTAGAATCGTACGACGAGCGTGTTGATCCCGTAGGGGCCTGTGTGGGCATGAAAGGATCACGCATACACGGCATTGTACGTGAGTTGCGGAACGAAAATATTGACGTGATCAATTATTCCACCAATACCCAGCTTTATATCAAACGGGCACTGAACCCGGCAAAAATTCTCGATATTAAAATAAACGAGGAAGAAAAAAGAGCTGAGGTGTACCTGAAACCCGATGAAGTTTCGCTTGCTATCGGGAAAGGTGGTCTGAACATCAGGCTGGCTAGCCAGCTTACGGGCTACGAAATTGATGTGTTCCGCGAAACAGAAGAGGATGATGAAGACGTGAACCTCGATGAATTTGCCGATGAAATTGAAGACTGGG
>JAGYOI010000477.1 GCA_018399395.1 Prolixibacteraceae bacterium | reverse complement strand
ACTTTTTTAATCAATTTATTCCTCGGAAAAAATGTCAGAAATAATTGGAAAAAAGATAATAAAATTAGATGAAGTGGATTCGACCAATAACTATGCCACTAAAAACATCGAAAAATATAACTGGAGCGAAGGTACAATTGTTTTGGCAAGGCAACAATTAAAGGGGCGGGGACAAATAAATAGCAGTTGGGAAAGCGAACCGAATAAAAATTTATTATTCAGCATTGTTTTGTATCCGCAGGTGCTCCCTGCTCATTATCAGTTTTTAATATCGAAAGTGATAGCACTTGGTGTTGCAGGGGTAGCCAAAAAGTATACAGATAATGTATTTATCAAATGGCCTAACGATGTTTATATTGGTCATAAAAAAGTTGCCGGTATATTAATTGAAAATTCAATTATGGGCATGAATATCGGATGGTCGGTATGTGGTATAGGTTTAAATGTTAATCAAAGAAAGTTTACCGGTGGTGCACCCAATCCCGTTTCGCTGATACATTTTTCTGAAAAGGAAATCCAGCTTGATGATACTCTCAACATGCTGTGCGAAGAGATTGACGGGTGGTATCGTATATTATTAGCCGGTGAAATTGACAAAATTGATGTGGCATATGCCGATCGCTTATACCGGTATAACGAGAAAGCTTTATACAGCGACAACAATGGCACATTTACCGGAACAATTGCCGGAGTAAATGAAATTGGGCAATTGCTGATTAGAAAAGATACAGGTTTAATGGCCACATATAATTTCAAACAGGTTGAATATTTATAGCGAACGATATCAATGTGCCATTATGACACATCGTTATTGATAAGGTAACATGCATATTGCATCGGCCAGTTTATTTATCCCGTCTTTCATTTTTTTTCCTGCCACCATTTTTATCATCATATTCATGTCGGCATGTAGTGTTAATCGAATTTTCGACTGATAGGGGGTTACGGGGAGTATCTGTATCCATAAAAAAAGGTCAAAAGGGATTTTGCCCTCGCCGGTGATTTTTATCGTTTTAGGGAATTCCCTGTCAATAATGCGTAACCCGGCTTCACCTACTGAAGAAATTGTAAAACGGCAGCTTTCACTGTCCGATTCAAAATCTTCGATATTTGCTTTTGGTATTTGCCGGGATATTTGGGCCAGTGTAAATTCATTAAAGAAAACCGAAAGGTTATTGAAATCAGATAAATAATTGAAAATAACTTCGTTGTTGTTATTTATTGTTTTTATGTCGCTCACATATTTACTTACGCCCATATTATTGTGTATTTGTTTATAACATTAATAAGCCGGCCTACATAAAATAAGCCGGCCTTAGATTATCTTTTGTGCTTCTACTACAAATTTAGTGGATTAGAATATTAAATTTTGCATATTGTTAATTTTCAGAGATTGAAAAAGATTGATTGCCTACGGCAGATTGAAATTAAAAAAGATTGATTTATACGGAAGAAAATTTAGAATTTTTCAATCTCCCATCAATCCATTCAATCTCCCATCAATCTGGTAATATAAAAGTACCAATAACCTATTCTTGCCCATTAAAAGTACAGTAGTACC
>JAGYOI010000476.1 GCA_018399395.1 Prolixibacteraceae bacterium | reverse complement strand
TATTGCGGTGTTGACCAATACGGCACCGGCGCCCATTTCGAGGGCTTCGGCAGCGTGCGATGGAGCCCCAATTCCGGCATCAACCACCACGGGCACACGGCTTTGTTCGATGATGATGCGGATAAAATCGCGGGTTTGCAGTCCCATGTTGGTGCCAATGGGTGCCCCAAGTGGCATTACAGCGGCACAACCTGCGTCTTCGAGTTTTTTAGCCAGTACGGGGTCGGCCTGGATGTATGGTAGCACAACAAAGCCATCTTTCACCAATTCCTGTGCTGCCTTAAGGGTCTCTTCGCCATCGGGGAGCAAGTATTTCGGGTCGGGGTGGATTTCGAGCTTTAGCCAGTTGGTGCCCAGTGCTTCGCGTGCCAGTTGTGCTGCAAAAATGGCTTCTTTAGCGGTACGCACGCCCGATGTGTTGGGTAAAAGGTTAACGTGGGGTTGCCTGATGTGTGCAAGCATATCATCATCGGGGTTGCCCATTTCAACCCGCCGCAAGGCCACGGTAACAAGTTCTGAGCCTGATTCGGCAATGGCTTCCTGCATGAGTTTCGACGATTGAAATTTACCGGTACCGGTAAATAATCGTGATGTGAATTCTTTATCTGCTATTTTTAAGGTTTTCATTGTGGTTAATGTATTATGAATGTATTATGAAACAAGTCTATTGTCTTATGTCTAAATTCTAATGATCTATTGTTTATGGTGACTTTCTAAAATTTCAATGAGCTCCCGGGTTGCATCAACCGGGTTACTGGCTTTCGCGATGGCCGATGAAACAGCGACACCGTACATGCCGGTTTTTAATAAATTTTCAACATCGCTATTGCCAACCGAGCCAATGGCCACCATCGGGATGTTGATTTGTATTTCGCGGCATTGTTTAACAAGTTTGGCATAACCTTCGAGGCCAATTACGGGACTCAGGTTTTTCTTTGTTTCGGTAAACCGAAAAGGGCCAACACCGATGTAGTCAACTGGTTGTTTGCTCAAACGTTCAATGTCTTCAAAAGAATTTGCCGTGGCCCCAATAATGTAGTTATCACCGAGTATGGCACGTGCCTCAGGTGGCGACAGGTCGTTTTTGCCAAGGTGAACGCCATCGGCATTGACTGTTTGGGCAATGTCAACACGGTCGTTGATAATTAGTTTGGCACCTGTTTTGAGGGTTATTTCCCGTGCTTTTACGGCTGTATCGATAATTGTTGCATCCCCAAAATCTTTCATTCGAAGCTGTATCCATTGGCATCCGCTTTCAAGTGCTTTTTCAACCTGGTCGATGTGCATTTGTGCGGTTTCGCCTTGCGTAATGAATTGTAGCTGTGCTATTTGTTTTTGCATGTTATTATATTTTATGGTATGCCAGTAAACCTTTGTTGCTAAGCATTGCTTTTTCAACATATTTTTTTCCCTTTAAACAAGCTTCTTTTAAATCATTCCCTTTTGCAATATTTGCAGCGATGGCTGATGAGAGGATACAACCGGTTCCGTGTTTTTCATACCCGGTAAAGGGTTCTCCTGAAATTGGAATCACTTCATTTTGAGAAATTATAAAGTCAGTGCCTTTTTGTTCGGCATGGCCGCCTTTCA
>JAGYOI010000475.1 GCA_018399395.1 Prolixibacteraceae bacterium | reverse complement strand
TGATCTTCATCTTTCTGGTGTTCGCCAGCCTGTGCCGCCTCAATAGTAGCATTAAGTGCGAGAATATTGGTTTGAAAGGCAATATCATTTACGATGGAAAGTTTTTCTACTATCTGGTCGTGTACTTTTATAACTTCTTTGGTGTTGTTAGCAAAATTGGTTACGATTTCTTCGGTTTTTTTCGATATCTCACCCGATTGGGTCGCCCGTTCCATACTGGTGGTCAGAATACTTTCAATCTCCTCGGTGGTTGCCGAAAGCTCTTCAATGGATGCGGCCTGGTTTGATGCTCCCCTCGAAAGGTCTTCGGAACTGGCACTTAGTTGTTGACTGTTCATCGAAAGATTGTCTGAATTTGTCCTGATTTCCATGACAATGTTTTTTAGTTTGTAAACCAGGTTCATTATCGAACGGTTTAGAAACGAAAATTCATCTTCGCGCTTGTCAAAAAATGAAACCTTTTCATCTATGCTTAAATCGCCGTTAGCCAGCTTTTCAATATTTGCAAGAACGTATTGCGATGGCTTTTTTACGCGCCCCTGCACTTGTCGGTATAGCAAATAAACAAAAAATGAAGTCATTAATATTCCAACCGGAAGACATATATATTGTGGGTATTGCTGGGGGAATTTCTCGGTAATTTTTGTGTTGACAACGATTAAAAAAATATTGGAGGTCCATAAAACACCAATTCGAAAAACGATACTCTTTTTGAATAAGGAACGTAAAATGATTATCGCTACTGGTATGCCTACTCCAATGGTAATGAGGGATTCTTTAATTAATGCTTCTAACATGGTTTATGGTGTATTTGTTTAACAAAAAAGGATGAACCAAATATAGATAAAAATATATTTTGTTTGAAGCATAAGTTGCAAATTATCAATAAAATTAGCTTCTGGCTTTCATTTCGGAAGGTATAAGTGAGAAATAAACAAAACGGTTAACCGGTGTCGGAACATTAAGTTCATTACCAAGTTTAACAATAGTGCCGTTCTGATACTCGATTTCAGAGGGTTTGCCATCCCATATGTCACGGGTGAGGGAAGAGGTTGAGCCGGGTGGGAACTTGTCAACAGCATTTATTGTTTTGGAAACAATGTCGTTGGGTAGATTAACCCCTGCAGCTTTTCCAACGTGGTAAATTTCGGTATAAAGTTCTTCGAGTAACTGGCGGGTTTCGGGAATAGAGCGAAGTTCACCGTAATTGGTGTTGGTAACTGCAAGTAAGGCACTTGAAGAAATCATCAATAACTTTTTCCATAGCTCGGCCTGCATATCATTGGCCCATACATGGGTGATACCGGCTTGTTCAAATGTTTTATCGAGCACGCCTGCCCGTTCGGTTTTAGAGTTGTCGCGCTCACCAAAAACGATGGTTGGGTCGATTCCCTTGTGCACAATCACCCCCGGGCTTTCTATCATGCTGAAAACTTTGCATAGTCCGCCTATGATTTGTTTTTCGGGAATGAACCTGGCCAGCTCGTCGGCTGCAAGAATACCATTTTGCAGCGGCATGACCATTGCTTCGGGATTTATGAACGGGGCAATTTTACCGGCAATTTCTTTTCCCTGCCATGCTTTGGTGCAA
>JAGYOI010000474.1 GCA_018399395.1 Prolixibacteraceae bacterium | reverse complement strand
AAATTTAACGATCTATTGTTCAAAACTAAAATAAAAAATTAATAATACACCATTTGTGTTTACATTTATAACATTAATGTGTTTACAAGTTGTGTTTTTAAGAAGTGTGTTGAGTTGTGTAAGATGCACATATAAAGAGTTATAAGTGTGTTGTGGTTTTGATTCTGTAAAATATATATAAAACAACTTGTAATTACAAGTGTCAATGCATAGATTTGTGATGTTTTATCAAAATTGAATCAATTTTAAAGAATTTACAGATATATGGCAAATGTTGTAATCATGCCTAAACAGGGGCAGTCGGTTGAGAGTTGTATCATCACCGAGTTTTATAAAAAGAAAGGCGACGCGGTAAGCGTGGGCGATTTGTTGTTTGCTTACGAAACCGACAAGGCTTCTTTTGAAGAGGAATCGCAGTTCGAAGGAACGATTCTCGATGTTTTTTTCGAAGAGGGCGATGAGGTGCCGGTATTGGAAAATGTACTGGTTGTTGGCAACGAAGGTGAAAGTACCGATGAGTTTCGTCCGGGGGGCAGTGCTGAGGTTGAGGTTGAGGCTGAGGTTTCCCGGCAAGCCGGTACTTCTCCGTCAGCTGACGGATCGTCTCAGGAGGCTGAGGTTAAGGCTGAGATTGAGAAAAAAGAAGTTATAATTGAAAATTCTGAGTCTGGCACTAAAGCCAACGGTTCTGGATTTGTTTCTCCGCGGGCTAAAAAAACAGCCGAAGATAAAGGTATTGAAGCTGCATCGCTCGCGGGTAGTGGTCCTAAAGGCCGCGTAATTGAGCGCGATGTACTTGAAGCTGCCGAAAACAGTCCGAAAATGAGCCCGTTGGCTAAAAAAATGGCCAAAGAAGATGCTACGCTCAAAGCTGAAAGCGGTAGTGGACTGGCCGGAACGGTTAAAGGTGGCGACCTGGCAGCTGGAAACCCGGTTTATGGTTCCGATTTTGAAGTGAAGCCGCTTTCGAACATGCGCAAACTAATTGCCAAAGCCATGCATGCGTCGCTACAAAATTCGGCACAGCTTACCCACCACCTGGGCGCCGATGCCCGCAACATACTTGCTTTACGTAAAAAGGTAAAGGCAGCTATGGCCGAAGGGTATCCTACCAATATTACTTTGAACGACATGGTTTGTTTTGCAACCATCAAAGCACTTAAAAAATTTCCACAGGTAAATGCGCATTTCATGGGTGATAGTGTGAAGTATTTCAACAAAGTTCATCTTGGATTGGCTGTTGACACTGAACGTGGTTTGATGGTACCTGCCATCAAAAATGCCGACGATTTGTCGGTTGCCGGACTGGCCAGCCAGTTTAAAGAAGTTGCTGAAGCATGCCGCAAAGGAAGCATTGACCCTGATTTGCTTTCACCCGAAGCTGCATCGTTTACAGTTTCTAACCTTGGTAATTATGGTGTTGAAATGTTTACACCGGTCATTAATTTGCCACAGGCTGCAATTTTAGGCGTAAATACCATTGTGCCACGTCCGAAAGACCTTGGCGACGGTGTTTATGGTTTTGTTCCATACATTGGACTTAGTCTTACATATGACCACCGAGCCCTTGATGGTGGCGAAGCAACACGCTTTGTAAAACAGGT
>JAGYOI010000473.1 GCA_018399395.1 Prolixibacteraceae bacterium | reverse complement strand
GAAAAATAAAAATTCATTTTTGTAAATAATCACGAGGCGTTTTCCCGGTAAACTCCTTAAAAACACGAAAATAAGTAGATCTGGAATTAAATCCCGATTCCTTAGCTACTGACTCAACAACATGAGTATCGGGTAGTAATTTAAGCAGCAATTTACTTTTTTCAACACGAAAAAGATTTACAAAAGAATAAAAATTAGCATATCCATCATTGCGGATAAGCTGGCTGAGTTTATATTTTGGGATACCCAAAATTACTGATGTTTTCTGAAGTGTCAGTTCAGGGTCGAGATACAAATCCAACTCCAAAAATTTCTGCAACCATAAATGCTCATCAATGATTTCGAGTTCAGGTTTAAATTCCATACTTGCTGAGTCAGTCTGCATTTCTAAAAAATTCCGGTACTTTTCGTCTGAAAAAAGAATGGCAAAAATGAAAAAATATAATGCATAAATGAGCAGAAAAAACCACATTAAGATGAAAACAGGAGGGTACTTATATACACCAAAAACAGCTAACCCTTCGAATAACCCCATAATAACAAAAAGAACAACACCCCCCTTTAACCATACAACAAACTGATAGTTGATTTTTGACTTATTTTCTTTCTGATAAGAAGTACACTTTTTAATAAGCGGAATAGTTAACACAGAATATCCCACCCATTGTAAAAAGCTGATTGTTCTTGCAGTTACAGAGAGAAGTGTATAATAAAAATTGCCTTCCCAAACCGTACCCAGGGCTTCCTCTATATCAAGTTCATTAAAGTTGACCACCTGTCTCGCATGGTCCGAAGCAACAACGAACGTGAGAATGCAGTCAAACACAAATGGAATAAAATGCCATAAATCCCTTAACCTAATCGACTTATCTGCCTCAAATAATTTACTGACATACAAGTAATTCAATGGTATAAGCAGCACTTTTATAGGGCCTGTAATCCATACAGACCATTCAAGGTTAACATTGAAAATGAAGATACTGGGTGCCAAATACAACAGAGCACGCAGAAAATAACTTATCGACAAATAATTAATCTCCTTTTGGCGCCTGAATAATGAAAAAACAAACAAAGCCATTCCGAGAAGAAAAAACAACAATACCAAAATAGAAAAAAAAACAGTAACCTCTCTCATCTTTCAATTTATTACCAAAAAATGCTTTTATTTTTAAACATAACAAAAAATTCATTCAAAAATAAACATAACTCATTCATTTTTTAAACTATTACCAACAACAAATCATTATGTGCTCACATACAGTTTCATAAGAAAATAAATAGCGTTAGTGAGACTCCTTTTAGCGTTATTGGGACTTGAAATTTACGCTTCAAGTGTTTTAGATACAATATGTTTATTTAACTATGTAAGATATTCTGAAATTAAAATTTATTTAAGCACATAATAAAAAATAAGATGAGAGAAATTAAGATTTTGTTTGCTGCAATTACAATTTTATTGATGTTAACAGGCTGTGAAAAAGAGCCAATTCAGGAAGAAACATCAATTCAGGTTTCAGGTATTCAATTTATTCCCAACAGTTTTATCAACGATGGAGAAATTGTGGGAACAGATGTTGATATTGCCACAATGGCCATGAACGAAGCAGGAAT
>JAGYOI010000472.1 GCA_018399395.1 Prolixibacteraceae bacterium | reverse complement strand
AAAAGAGCATTTTGAACAACTATTATCCCCCATTGCAGTTGATGAACCCGAAGCCGATATGGTACTGGGCACACCATCCGAAACATTTATCGACTACCGGGTTAATCCGTTTCGCTCGTTAACCGGCGAACGTGCCATGTTCAAAAAAGACCTCATGCCGATTTTAGAAGACATACGCGATATCCGTTTTGGTGTTGAAACATACATTAACCTTTATTATCAGGCAAACGGCAAAAGAATTAAATACTTAAAGCTTGATGGCCTCACAAACCCTATAAAATACAAGAAAAAGTCGGCCGGAGATGCTACAATTGAGCTGTTAAACGAAAGCAAAGAAGTAGCAGTGACATTGCTTAACAATTATGATTTGATATCTAAACGAGTTGGAAACTCTATTAACGGGCAGGGACAAAAATTCAGAGAATCGATAAAAAAATTACAAGACGATATTAATGAGCGAATTAACGGTTTTATAAGCAACAATAAATAAGCTTAAAATCCTATTATTGAATCAATATGCCCATTCTCAATTTGTTGTGTAATTGAGAATGGGCATATATTTTTATTTATACATTTTCAAGATTTATGAATCCTTTTTTTAAAGCGTGCATCTCTGCTTCAGCAGTATTATTTACCAAAACCATATCTACATTTAAGCTGGAAGTATGAGCCTGAATTTTTTGTTGGGATTTTCGTCTTCTCTTTCCAATACATCTGATATAAATGGCTTTTATTCTTTCGGGATATTTTTCAGCAATTTCGCTATAAATATACGGGTCACGTTGTCCACTGTCGCCAATAAGTATAAAATGATGGTCGCGGTACAAATCAAGTAGTTTTTCAATTTTTTCCTTCTTATGGGAATGCATCTTACTTCCCCTTTTCCAAAACTTCAGCACGCTATGATTAAGCTCTTTTAAAACAAAAACCCCGGCCGGTAAATGATTAAGGGCAAAAAAATCGGAAAGAAGGTCGTAAAGATTCCATTCGCTGCTTGATACATAAAAAAACGGATGACTCCGTTGGCCATCAGCTCCTTTTACCAACGAACGATAAAACTGGGCAACCCCGGGGAATGGCAGCCTTGTGTGTGCATTTTTAAAGAACATTAAGCGAAGCTTTCGCAAAATTTGAGTTGAATATGAAATAAGAACAGTATCGTCGATATCAGATACCAAAATACGTTTATTCTTATCTGCAACAATACGCACCTGTCCACGTGCATGAACTGCTGGTTGGTTTTGTACAACTTCATCGAGAAGCTCGTAATAAACCGGAAACCATCCACCTGAGTTAACTTTTCTGGCTTCGGCATTTGAAATTTTTAAATGAAATGTAAAAAATCCGTTTTCATCCGTTTCAACAACCTCACTCAGGTTTCTGAAAACCACTTTTATTCGTACGCCGGCTATTTCGTCACTCCAAAAACGCTTAATCATAGCAATAAAATTATGCCATACCTTTTGTTGAGAATGAGGTTTTGCCAGTCCTTTGTCTTCTACCACTATACCTTTAAGAAATACTTCATTTGATGTACCATATCCCCTGAATGGCACAATTTTAGGCACGCCTAACCACCCGGCCTTTTGTTTCATCCAGACCAACATACGTCGAAAGGG
>JAGYOI010000471.1 GCA_018399395.1 Prolixibacteraceae bacterium | reverse complement strand
CTGCACTTAGCGAAGAGGAAGCCTTTGAGGCTGTTCTGCAATTTGCCGAGAATCATAAAATTGAAAATTGTATCCTTCAGAAGGATGTGGTAGATGCTAAAATCAGACAACCACATACAACGGAAACGATTCCTTATACAAAGCATCATACAACCCAAAAAATCTTTTTCACTGATTACGATTTGGGACGTAATAACTATGCTTATTTCGATAACGATACAGCGAATTACCGACTTGAAGAAGGCCAGGAATTTGTAAACTGGAACCAGGGGTGGTCGTATCGCAACGATGGGGTGGATATTGAACCGTGCAGCGATGATGCTGAACTGACCAACGGCTATAACGTAGGTTGGACCGAAGATGGTGAGTGGATGCAGTATACAGTTAAAGCCGACAGTTCGGCCGCTTACGACCTTGAAATACGCTACGCTTCAAATTCTAATTCTTCAAAACTCAGATTTTTTACAGATGGAGGGGCTTTAACTAAAAGTATTACATTGCCATCAACAAACGGGTGGCAAAATTGGGACACCTACGTGGTTGAAAATGTAGTTTTCCCTGCAGGCTGGCATAAAATTAAAGTGTTGGTTGAAACCGGCGGCGTTAACCTCAATTACTTTGCCTTGGTAAACCCGGAATCGACTGATGGGGTGTCTTTTTCATACCTGGGCGCCGATGTTTCGTACCCGGGCAATACCATTCAGCTTTACCTGAATAAAAATGTTGATACACAAACGGTAAAAAAAAACGATTTTCAAGTTGTATCCAGTGACGAAAATGTGACCATCGAAAGTGTTGATATCGATACAGATAATCCAAGGATATTAAATATTTTTTTAACTGAGAAAATTGGTCATGGTAACCCAACTTTTATTTCCTATTCGGGCAATACAATAAAAAACGGGGAAACACTTCTCGAAACATTTGAAAACGTTGTTGTTGAAAACTTACTTCCTGTGAGTTTACAGGTTCCCGGGCGTATTCAGGCCGAAGACTTCTTTGAAAACAACGGATTTGAGCTTGAAGACTCTCAGGATACAGGTGGGGGCAAAAATACAGGATATGCCAATCCTGGCGATTACCTGGTTTATAATGTAGAAGTAAACAAAACTTCAACTTATAAACTCAATTACCGTGTAGCGACTGAACGATATGATGCCCGGTTGATTTTTCAGGTTGAAAAGGATGAAGAATTCATTTCAGTAGACACAATTCATTTTCAAAGCACTAATGGTTGGCAAAGCTGGACGAACCAGCATTCATATGTAAATCTTGAAGAAGGTGTACAACAAATACGTTTATGGGTATTGCAATCTGAATTTAACCTGAACTGGTTTGATTTTGAGGAAACCACATCTGCCGAAAAGCTTCAAAAAACAGAAAGTGGAAGTTTACATATGTTTCCCGGCGGAAGAAAGGGACGGCTCGAAATCCAGGGAGAAACAAATCAGCCGGTTGAATGTTTGTTGTATAATGCAGCAGGGCAATTGGCCCTTCGTAAAACGAAAACATGGAAACCTGTTTTAACCATAGAATTTGCTGATGTAGTTAAAGGAGCTTATGTGATGGTTGCACGTTGCAGTTCGAACATAATGACCCATAAAGTGATGATTTATTAACAAGTTGTTTGTTATTTAGT
>JAGYOI010000470.1 GCA_018399395.1 Prolixibacteraceae bacterium | reverse complement strand
TCCCGCCCCTGAAAAGCACTATGCCTGTGGTTGTAATGAGCACCGGTAAAAAACGTTTCAAGCTTGTTTTATAGGTTTCGCCTGGCTTGTTGTTGCCTTCCGATTTAAAATCCTGCCGGATTTTTATGTCTTTAAATTTGTAATACAGAATACCCGATGTGACCAGTCCAAGCGGAATAAGCCGGTACATACCTTCGAGCCCCCAAAGCGATACGGCACCCAGCACAATTACCGGACCGATGGTACGTGCCAATTCGCCACCCACCATGTAAAAACTCATGCCCTTGCCAATTTTGTTGCCAGAAACATGCTTGATCATAACAGGTGCCGGCACATGAAAAAGGGTAGAGCTGATGCCCGATACAAATAACAATATGGCTGCAAAAATATACGATGGCGCTACCCCGAGCAGGCTCATCGAAATGGCTGTTAGGGAGGGTGTGATAATGATAAAATAACGCACACTCACTTTATCGGCAACCATACCAACAAAGGGGTTAAACAACGAAGGAATGCGTTGGATAACATTTAACAATCCGGCCATTGAATATGACAGGCCGAATTTTTCCATCAGCAAAGGTAGTATCGGGGCTAAAAATGAAGTGTAAATGTCGTGCACATGATGTGCAAGTGAAATCGATACTACTTTAGTCGTGCTAAATGTATGTTTCAATTTTGACATTTATTTATGTCTCTTTTTCAGCTCATTCGCTAAATCTTCAATGCGGTATCCTTTGTGGGTTAGTAATACAATTAAATGATAAATCAGGTCGGCCCCTTCGTACAAAAAGTTCTCATCGTCGTTGGCCATGGCACCAATAATGGTTTCTACAGCCTCTTCTCCTACTTTTTGTGTGATTTTGCGTGTGCCTTCGTTAAAAAGCGAAGTTGTGTACGACTTTTCGGGCATTTCTTCTTTGCGCTTATTGATAAAGTCTTGTAGTTCGTTTAAAAACAACAGGTCTTTTTGATGTTGAGTTAATGTGTCCATAATGATCCCTTTATATTTTTTTCGATGTTATATTTTAATGTTTTTGACATGTTCTGCCGCAATTTTAAGCTCTTCATACCATTTCTCCCCGTATTTCCTGATGAGCGGTTCTTTCAGAAATTGATAAAGAAGAACTTTTTGGGCTTTACCACATTCCCGGCCGCTTTTGCAAATATCAAGTTGTTGATAGTTGATGGCATCATAATCGGCATATTCAGTAATCCGAACAGGGAACAGGTGACATGATACCGGTTTCCTGAATGTCGATTTTCCTTCGAAATACGCTTTTTCGATGGCACATTTTGTTATCCCGTTTTCATCAATGAAAGTGTATGCACATTCACGATTGTTGTATAGCGGTGTTACAATGTCGCCATCGGAGTCGACAACCGAAATGCCTTGTTCTTCAATTGTTTTGATGTATTTTGGTGCAAGGTAATCTTTGAACCTCGCGTAATTTTCTTCAATAAGAACTGCCTCTTCTTTGGTGAGTGGGGCGCCAGAATCGCCCTCAACGCAGCAAGCACCTTTACATGAAGCCAGATCGCACAAAAAAAACCTGTCGAATAAGTCGAAACTTACAATTGTATTACCAATTTGAATCATGCTGCAAGATTAATAAAAAAATAGAAATTAACGGTGTTGCATTTTTCCTTACTCATA
>JAGYOI010000047.1 GCA_018399395.1 Prolixibacteraceae bacterium | reverse complement strand
AATACCGCGTTTACCGGCATATAAAGTGGTTTATCGTTTGGTATTTTCCGGTAAATTCGTGTGCAAATTTGTGATAAATATTTTTCGACCGGGTTAACAATATCCGGACGTATTTGCAGGTATCGCGGATTCGCCGATGGTACGCCATCAACCAGGCGGGGTTCGGATGGAACAACCAGGTATTGTGGCTTTTCGGTTTCAAGAAAATCATTGATAAGGTCTTTCACCGGTTGAGTGTAGTGGTCAAACCCTATGGTGTCTTCTTTTATTTCTTTCACCTGTTCGCGTGTAAGTGGTTCAAAGTTCGAGAAGAAAGTGTTAGGGCTCGACAGGTCAGCTTCGGCCTGTTTATCGTATCCTTTTATCACACAATCATCGGGGCGTTGGAATAAGCGTGACTCACAATTTGTAAGTATTTTCACACTTTGGTTATTATAGCGTTTGCTCAACCCTTTAAGCATATCACTGCGAATAATTGTTGATGCCGAAATATCGTCTTCTGTCTGAACTTTTTGTGCTGCATAGAAATCCTGACGAATTTGGAAGATACGCCACGATTTGTCAATGTCGTGCCCAATGCGCAAGTAATTCGTGATAAGTTTTCGGTTCATGAATTTCAGTTCATTGCCTGCTACACCGTTTACTTTATCTACCGAGAAATACTCTTTCCAGTGCTTGTCCCATTCTGTATGGTATCGGCGCTTTATAATGTAAATAAGGTCCTTAATACGTTGTGGCACTGAATTTAGCCACTCGTTATACGCATCATTATACTCATCTGAGGGGGTAAGAAGTTTGATCACAGAGCCCAGGGAACGTCGGGAGCTTAGGATCGAACGTGGTGGCTCATCTTTTGAGTATTCATGTGGTTCCTTAAAACGGTTTGAGAAATCCATGTTCATTATTTCTTCAACCTTTTCTAAATCTTTTTTCAAATCGGCAACAATTACCGATCCCTGTATCATGGCATCTTGAATCGATTTCGATATTTCAGATTTTCCACCACCGGAAACGGTGCAGGGTTTGTGGCAGAATGTTCCTTCGGCAACGGTGCCTACCAGGTGCCAGTGTTGTCCGTTCAGGCGCTTCTTCATTTGGATTTTGTATCCCGAAGGCAGTACGTAATAATTTTGCGGTAGTAATTTTATGCGTTGTTCTTTGTTTTTGGCGTCCTTCCAGATTATCGATTGTTCATACAGGTTAAAATTTGAGTTTTCAGGAACATATAATATGTTCGGGTATTTTTTGTCGCGTCCATGTCCTTCTGGCATCCGTTCGATAAACGAATCGTATTCCTCCATCAATTGTTTAAAGTTGAATACATCACCTTTTACCGTGTTGTGCGGACGATAGCGTTCGCCTAAATCATAACTTGGAAATGCAATTGCGCCCCCGGCATGCTCTTCTTCGCATTGCCCGTAAAGATTGGCAGAGTAACTAATTTGGGTTTTTACTTCTTTTTTGCAATAACCAAAGTAATTATCGGCAATAATAGTTATAACTACACCACGTTTGTCGCGTGCTGTAACTTTAAAAGCCTGGCCATCGTTGTATAGTTCGTCTTCATCTTTCCAGCACATTCCGTCGCGGCGCTGGCGTTCGGTCGCAAAGTCGTAATGTGGAAGACCAAGGTCTTTTTTCTTTTTATTGACAAGGTGCGTTGCCAGGATTACGCAGCCGGTATGGCCTGTCCAGCCCTCGGGGTTAAGCGCGGCATCGTTTTCAGGTAGGTGCGGGTCGCCGGCATTACCGAATATCGATTCAACAAAATCGAGGTTGCCAATTAAGTTCCCGGGTGCGAAAAAGCGTATTTCCATCGATTTTTCTTTGTTGATACCGGGCACTTCGGGAACCACTATTGGGCGTAGCATGAGGCTGACAAATAATTCGGCTTTTTTTTCCTCGTTGTTGGTGTACGGAATTTGCATTAATTCTTTAGGCGGATTAAATGCTTCTTTTAACAATCGGGCAAAAGCCACTTTGGGCACAGCCTTTTTATCGTCGGCAATGGGCAGGCCACCCTCGCAAACATGAAAAACGCCCTTTGTTGTGCGTTTGTCAGATTTAGGGTTGTGTAATATCCCGCGCGGTGTACGGTAGGTGTGTACAATGTCCGATTCAAATTTATCAGTTTTTGGGGGTAACGACATTTTGCGTGCTAGCCCATGTGTGTCAAGCACAAAGGTGTTTTGTGGTAATTTAATGTCTTTTACATCAGGAACTTCTTGCAGGTATTCTTCAATAAAATCCTGAATCCGTTTTCCAATTGGGGACAGGTGTTCTGATAAAATCCGGGATTTTTCCCTGAAGTTGTTTAAAAGCGGACTTGCAAAATCCATGAACTGCGAGGTGCGTTCGTCTTGGTAGTACGGATACCCTAAAGCTGCAAGTTTTAGGTTGATGTATTGAATAAACTTTTTGTTGTTAATGGGGCTTTTTTCATTATCGATTCCGGCCCCAAAAGTTTTATTTGTAGTCATTTTACAAGTATTTTATGTGTTTTATCGGTTGCAATTATAGTTAATAGGCTTTTAAATATGCATTAATGACTATTATCATATGGTTATTTAATACCGCTATTCAAAATACGAAAAAATAGTGTGAAATAAAAAAAATTAAAGTTCTCCGATAAATTCAGCAGCATTGTTGTCAACCCACCATGTTAGTTTTCCTTTGGCCGGTTTAATGTGGGTTGCGGGTAACGATAAATCTCGTTCGTCAATTACTTGCTTCACTTTTTCGGCTTTTGATGCCCCGGTAGCCAGAAAAATTACTTTTCGGGCGTTGTTAATTAAGTGGCCGGTGAAACTAACGCGTTTTTGTCCGGATTGTGGGTGTGTTGCAATTTCACAAATATGGTTTGATTCTAAAAGCTCCATCTGGTTAGGAAATATCGATGCCGTATGTCCGTCTTCCCCTAATCCGAGCAAAATAAGGTCGAACACAGGCCATTTGCCATCAGCCGGGACAAATTTTTGTATTTCTTCGGAGTAGCGTTTTGCTTCTTCTTCGGGATTATTTTCCCCTTTCACCCTGTGAATTTGTGCCTCGGAAAAACCAGTTGGTGACAGCCATAGCTCGTTTGCCCATTTGAAATTGCTGTCGTCATGGGTTGGGGGCACGCAGCGGTCGTCGCCCCACCAAAAATGGAGGTTCGGGAAATTGAGCTTTGTGCCGTAATTCTCAGTAAGATATTTGAAAATAGTCTTTGGTGTTGAGCCACCCGAAAGGGCTATATGAAAGGGATTGTTTTCATTTTTTAATGCAAGTTTTTGTAAGGTGGTTGCAAACTCTTCAGCAATTTGCCCTATGTCTTCAAATATTTTGATGTTCTGGTTCATGTTGATTTTTTATAATTCACAATATTTACCATCGTTGGCCAGGTTTTTACAAGGGTAACGCCAGCCATTTACTTCTTTGGCAATAAGTTTTTCCGATTCGTGTGGTCCCCATGTGCCTGCCGGGTATCCATGTAGCGGGAAGTCGGGGTTTTCAGCCCATTCATCGAGAATAGGCTGCACAAATTCCCATGCTTGCTCAACATTATCGCCACGTGCATATAGTGTTGCATCGCCCTGTATGCAGTCGAGCAACAAGCGTTCGTAAGCTGTAGGTACGTAAGCATCGGATAGGTCGGAATAATGAAAACGTAAATCAACGGGCTGTACGTTGAACCCTGCACCGGGTTCTTTCAGCCCCATTTTAAGGAGTAAGCCCTCATCAGGCTGAATGCGTATAATCAACTGGTTGGGTTTTGTTAAACTTATGTCCATTGTGTCGAATAAGTGATGCGGTGTAGGCCTGAAGTTGATGACGATTTCGGTAGCCCGGGTTGGCATTTTTTTACCCGTACGGATGTAAAATGGGATGCCTGCCCACCGCCAGTTGTCGATATGTAACTTCATAGCTACAAATGTTTCTGTGCGCGAATCGGGGTCTACCCCTTTTTCTTCGCGATAGCCTTTTGCCGGTTCGCCTTTGATGTGCGATGCGGTGTATTGTCCGCGTACCAGTGTTTCGTTTAGGCTCTCGCGTTTAAGCGGCCTGAGCGACTGGAATACTTTCAACATTTCATTGCGGATGGCATCGGCATCGATAATTGTGGGGGGTTCCATTGCCACCATTGCCACCAGTTGTAAAAGGTGGTTCTGAAGCATGTCTTTCATTGCCCCTGAGTCGTCGTAATATCCACCACGGCTTTCTACCCCGAGGCTTTCGGCAGAGGTGATTTGTATGTGGTCAATGTATTTATGGTTCCATAGTGGTTCCCACAGGCTGTTAGAAAAACGTAGGACCATCAGGTTTTGAACTGTTTCTTTGCCCAGATAATGGTCAATCCGGTATAGTTGGTGTTCTTTGAAATATTTAAGCAAGTCTTTATTGAGTTCTTTGGCTGTTTCGAGGTTAGATCCAAAAGGTTTTTCAATAATCAGCCTTTTAAAGCCATCATCTTCAGTGTTCAGCCCCACGCTGTTTAGATATTCAGGGATAACATGATAAAGTGAAGGCGGTGTTGATAAATAGAACACGATATTAGCGGGTACTCCGAGTTTGTCTTTAAGTTGATTAATGCGGTCACTGAGTTTTGGGTAATCGCTTTTTTCGGCTGTTTGTATAGGTTGATAATGGAGGTGAGAAATAAAGTCGGACGTGGAATCGTCGTTTGGGAGAAACTCACGCATTTTTTCCCTGAATTCTTTGTCATTCATTTCTGTACGGCTAACGCCCAAAATGGCAAACGGGTGCCCGAGTAAATCTTTTTGGTGTAAGTTGTAAACAGCTGGTATGAGTTTGCGTTTTGTTAAATCGCCCGAGGCTCCAAAAATAACCAGTATATGTGGTTGAGTTTGCTTCATTATTATTCGGTTTTTTGGTAAACGTAATTAAACATCAAAACAATAAAAACAAACGATTGTTTTTTGTGACTGTTATTACTTTAAGGTGTGTCAGGTTGTCCACACAGCCAAATGTTCTTCTTTTTCAATGTAATGAAGTGTGAAATCAATATTTTCTTTATCAGAATAGAAATGTGCATCGATAATGCCGTCTTCTCCTACTTTTTCAATATAAATTTGTGTTGAGAAGCGGATGTGTGTCTCGTTTACTGCTTTAAATATGGCTTCTTTGGCGCACCATAAAATAATACGGCTGTATTTCGATGTTGTGTCTGTAAGGTATTTGAGCTCCTTTTCCCCCAGGAATCGTTTAGCTACTTTATCAATACTTCGGTTGGTGTTTTCAATATCAAGTCCGGCATACGGATTGGTAGAAAGTAGTATCCCCACCATCGATTTTGAATGCGAGATGCTAAGGTGGCGTGAATGGTTTTGCAAAATAGGCTTCCCCGTTTCGGCGTAGGCAATGTTAGGCCAAAATCCAAGTATGTCTTTAAGCATAACCCTTACAGCTAACCATTCGCGCTTTCGCGATTCGTTTTTAATTTGTGCATACGCGTTTTTATCCTGAAACGACATGTTTGCCTTTTCTTCGAAAAAGCTTAATGGCTCGGTTAACGACCAAAGAGCCAGTCTGAAGTTGCTTTGGTATTCATTGTAAATAAGTGGCATAATTATTTCCAGCTAAATGTCTCAATTAAATTGTAAATGTCTTCTTCAACGAATTCGATAACAGGTTTTAACGAATCGTAATTGGGTTGCTCTTTGATGTAGAACGATCCACGTATAAAATTTTTGGTGCTGTCGGTTAGGTGGAATTGAAAGGGAGAGGCGGCATTGCCCGATATCTCGTAAATAGTTCCGAAGACATTTTGTTCATGGTTTATATACAGTTTTTCGTTTATAGCCGATGCTTTAATAGAATGTTTATAAGCAAGTTCACGTGAATCTTCGGTAAGTATATTCAGGTTATCTTCAATTTTTTTATATGACAAATGTATTGAAACATTATTTTCGGGAATTGTGATGTTATACCAGTATGGTTCGGCATTTGTGGATTTTTCGTTTTGGATTTTTGAATAAGCAGGATATTGGAAAGTGAAAGGGGCATCTTCATCAAAAGATTGATATGTTTTTTCAGGAAAATCAATTCTGAAATACCCTCTTGGTTTAGGTGTGTAGTTGTCTTTTTTACAGGCTATTATAAAAAAAAGCATGAGCAATAATATCGTTATCTGCCGTAGGTTCATATTTTCTGTTATTAAAAGATGCCGTAAAATAAACGAATATTATTCAGGTGGATTGTTAAATACAACTTTAATTTTTTTGATTCTTCGTTTGTCAATTGATTCAACAAAAAAATCAATGCTTTTATAAGAAAGTTTCTCATTCGTGGCCGGAAAATCGCCTTTCATTTCGAGAAGCAGACCAGCCAGGGTATCAGCTTCGCCTTTTATGCTGTCAAAATAGTGATCGTCGAGCATGCAGATCCTGAAGAAATCATTGAGTTGAATTTTTCCGTCAAATAAGAATGTATTGTCGTTAACTTTAGCATAGAGGCTGTCGTCGTCGTCAAATTCATCAACAATATCGCCCACAATTTCTTCAAGTACATCTTCAAGGGTTACGATGCCCGAGGTGCCACCATATTCATCAACAACAACAGCCATGTGTACTTTTGCCTTCTGAAATTCTTCAAGAAGATCATCAATTTTTTTGTTTTCGGGTACGTAGTATGGCGGCCGGATAAGCGGATGCCAGTTAAAATCGGCTTTTTGGTCAAGAAAGGGTAGGAGGTCTTTTATATAAAGTATCCCTTCAATATTGTCGAATGTTTCGTTATAAACCGGCATTCGAGAGTAACCCGAGTCGTTAATAATGGTTAGTATCCTGTCAAACTGGGTTGTTGTGTCGATGGCTGTTACGTCAATACGTGGCGTCATGATCTGGTCAACACTGGTAGAGCCGAACTTGATGATGCCTTCGAGTATTTCTTTGTCTTCTGACAAGTCGTCATCAGAAGTTAGTTTAAGTGCTTCTGATAATTCATCTATCGATGGGTTTGACATGTGTTTCGACATTCTTTTGTTCACAAAAGATGTTGAGCGGGTAAGGATTTTTGTTATTGGTAAAAATACTTTGGAAGCCAGAAGAAGAGGGCGGGCCATTACTTCGGCAAACCGAAGGGAAGCATAACTGGCGTATATTTTGGGCAGTATCTCTCCAAAAAGTAAAAGCAGCGATGTAATGATAACCACTTCAATTGCAAAACCCCATAGCGGTGCATTCGAAAAATCGACTGAGTTATGTATGAGGTATGTAGATAAAATAACAATGCCAACATTTATAAAGTTGTTGCTAACCAGAATGGTGGCTAAAAGATTCTCCGGGATATTTAATAAATCCCGGAGAATATGATGTGATTTGTGTTTACCTTCTTTAATTTCCTCTTTGTTTGATGGCGATAGCGAGAAGAATGCAACTTCTGAACCCGATACCAATGCTGAACAAATGAGCAGCAAAACAAGTATTATAATTCCTACAATAACATTTATTGTGAACGGATAAAAATAAACTTCGCCACCTAAGGAGGCTAAAAGCGGAATACTATCTGTTTCCAAGATTAAATAATTTAGAATGGTAAATCATCTGCCGAATCGTTTGCATCAAAATCCTGGGCTTGGTTATTTGTTGCCTGCGGTTCGGGTTTCTGATAATTGTCTGATGGCGAACTGCCATCGTAATCGTCTTTACGCCCCAGCATTTGTATGGTGTCGGCATAAATTTCAGTCATGTATTTTTTTACGCCTTCTTTATCTTCGTACGAGCGCGTTCTAATCTTTCCATCAATGTAAAGTTGCTTTCCTTTTTTGATATATTTTTCGGCAACTTCGGCCAACCCCCGCCAGGCAACAATATTGTGCCATTCGGTATTGGTTACTTTTTCACCATTTTTGGTGTATGTTTCGCTGGTTGCCAAAGGAAAATTTGCAACGGCT
>JAGYOI010000469.1 GCA_018399395.1 Prolixibacteraceae bacterium | reverse complement strand
GATAACCAAACTGCCGGGAATGCAATTAACTTGAACATGATAAAGTTGCGCAGCTTTTTCCAGCGTAATTTTCATGTTGTGGTTTTGTTTTGGATGGCCGGTTTCTTGTTTTTGGTTTTCCGCATGGCCGGGGGGTTATTATTACATCACCAGTTGAGGACCCGCCGGTTAATTGCAGTTGACAAAGAATGGATGGACACCATCGGGGAATATGCTACACGTTTAAATATAAAGTGTAAAGTTGAAGCATTTTTCTCGCCTCTGGTTAAAAGTCCGCTCACATTGGGTGTTGTAAAGCCGGTGGTCCTTTTCCCGGTAGCAGCATTTACCGGGCTGTCGGTGCGCGATGTTGAGGCCATACTGGCACACGAACTGGCACATATTGCCCGCCGCGATTATTTGTTCAATATTATCCAGTCGGTTATTGGGCTCATATACTTTTATCATCCCGGTGTATGGCTTGTTTCATCACTAATTAATGCCGAACGCGAAAACAGTTGCGACAATATTGCCATTGGGTTGACCGGTGACAAAAAAGGGTATATCAGAACCCTGGCACAGGTAGAAATAAACCGTGCTGAGAACCAAAATTTAGCCATGGCTTTTGCTTCCCGAAAAGGGGGTGTATTAAGCCGAATAAAACACATACAAAAACAAAAAGCAATGAAAACAAACTTTATCGAAGGCCTGATAGCCGCTGCGGTGGTGGTTACGGGGTTCATACTGGTGTCGTTTACGGTTGGCAACAGTGTGCACACACAAATGTTACCCAACGAGGGACCGGTAATTGAAGTGCCCGAAGGCGAAAATGGGCCGGTACAGAAAGAATGGACCGAACAGGAGATTGACAGCCTGAAAACCAGTGTTGAAAAACATCTGGCCGAGAAGGAAGATGTAGAAGAAGTTTCAGAAGAAGTGGAGCGAATGGTTGAAGTGGCCATGTCAGAAAGCGACCCAGAGTTGCAGGCCGAGATTATGGCTGAAGTAAACCGCGCACTTGCTGAGATAGACATCGATGCTGTTGTGCGTGAAGCGATGCGGGAGGCATCAAAGGCCATAAAAGAGGCACAGGTTGAGATTCGTACTGCACGTGAGGAAATTGACAGCGATGAAATAAGGCGCGATATGGACGAGGCGCGGCGTGACATTGAAGAGGCCCGCAGGGACATAGAGGAAGCCCGTCGTGAAGTAAACGAGGAGATGCGCCGTGAGCTTGAAAATGCCGAAGGTATGAGCAAGGAAATGATTGAGCTGTCGATTCAAGCCGCCAATGCCGGTATTGATATTGCATCGGCCGTGGTAAATAACATCGACATTGATGCGATCGTGAATGGTGCACTTACTGGTGTTGGTGCTGCTTTTGATGCATTGGGCGAAATTGACCTTGATTCGATTGAAGCAAGCGATACGCTAACGCAGGAACAGATCGACGAACTGGAAAAAATATTGGAGGCGAAAAAACAAAAACTAAAAGAGGAGTGATTTTTAATTTAATGTCACTACTGCACTTTTGTGGGAAAGAAAAGATTTTTGTTTAAATGGATTGATGTAGATTGAAAAAGATTGAAGAAGATTGAAGAAGATTGAAAAAGATTGATGAAGATTGATGAAGATTGATGAAGATTGAAAAAGATTGAAAAAGATTGATGAAGATTGA
>JAGYOI010000468.1 GCA_018399395.1 Prolixibacteraceae bacterium | reverse complement strand
ATAATGTAAAGCCTACCATTAAGAAACTGTTTAAATTTTGTTTTTGAAGATGTTTTTAATGTATTGAGTTCTTAGACGATTCAAAATTGACGATAATAGCACCGCTATTTGAGGAGATTTTGAAGAAGTATAAGGGCTCAAGACAAAAAAACATCCCGAAGGATAAAACTTAAACAGTTTCTAAAGCAATCCATCAAAAAACAATTAACCTTGATTTACTAAAGGCAGCCTTTAGTTTTTAATTGGGAATTTCTTTGCTTAAATTGTTGATTAGGCATCAATTTTCAGCGGAATATCCAATAATTGTTTTTACTTTTAGTGTTGAAATAAAAAAAAACTTACAACTATGCGTTACCTGTTTACAATCCTTGTCATTGCTTTAAGTTTTCAACTTTTTGCACAGCAAGTCAACCCCAACCCATGGGTTATGGCTGCCGATACTACAGCCGAAACAACCTACACCAACCCTGTTATTCCCGGTTTTTACCCCGACCCGAGCGTATGCCGTGTAGGCGACGATTACTATTTGGTAAACAGTACTTTCGAATATTATCCCGGTGTGCCGGTATTTCATAGTAAAGATTTAATTCACTGGAACCAGATTGGGCATTGCATTCATCGAAAAGACCAAATTGAGGGCGAAATCAACATTTTTGCACCAACCATCCGTTACCACGAAGGCACATTTTATATGATAACCACCAATGTTTCTTACGGAGGCAATTTCTACGTAACGGCCCAAAACCCCGCCGGCCCGTGGAGCGACCCGATATGGATTGACATGCCCGAAATCGACCCCGACCTTTTCTTCGATGACGACGGGAAGGCTTATGTGACAACTTCAACTTTTGAACTTGCCGAAATCGATATCGAAACCGGGAAGTTGCTCAGCGAGCGTAAAAAAATCTGGAACTCAACCGGGGGCCGTTACCCCGAGGCACCGCATATTTATAAAAAAGACGGGTTTTACTACCTGATGGCTGCCGAAGGGGGCACCGAAGAAGCCCATATGGTAACCATAGCCCGCAGTCATAATATCTGGGGACCGTATATCGATAACCCGGCAAATCCTATTGCCACGCATGTAAACGTGGCCGGAATGGGAAAACCCATACAAGGTATTGGTCATGCCGATATTATCCAGGCACACGACAATAGCTGGTGGATGGTTATTCATGGTTACCGTAGTGTGACCGGTTATCCGCCCCACCATATTTTAGGGCGCGAAACCTGCCTTGTTCCTGTAAGCTGGCCTAAGGGGGGCTGGCCGGTGGTTAACGGAAACGGAACGGTAACGGTTGATATGACATGCCCCACTTTGCCACAGGCTCCGTTTGTATCGAACCCCGGGCGTACAAATTTCGATAAGCCACAACTCGGGCTCGAGTGGAACTACGTGCAAGTACCCGATGAAGACACGTACGAGATTAGCCTCGGGAAAGGGACACTTGCCTTAAAAGGTTCTGCTGTTAAAATAGGCGAAAAGGGAAGCCCAGCTTTTGTTGGCCGCCGCCTTACCGATATTCAATTTGAAGCTACCGCCCGCATGGAGTTCAACCCCGAAAACGAAAACGAAGAAGCCGGCATGGCCTTGCTCAACAACGGTTCGCACTTCGATATCATGGTTTATTCAAACAACGGTACACGTTACCTTGTGGTTAA
>JAGYOI010000467.1 GCA_018399395.1 Prolixibacteraceae bacterium | reverse complement strand
CAGGCCAAACGTTGGCGCGCTTCTGTTCATTACACCGATAATTTTCAGTTTCATTATAATCAATATAGTTTAGGGGTATATTTAGGAGTTGATGTTCCACTTCGCAAAAACATTTTCCTTTTTGCTGAATACGGGTTTAGTCGGCGTTATGATTTCTCAGCCGGCATAAAAATTAATATCGATGGTTGGAAAGAATAATACAAATATCTGGTTCTTGCTCATAGTTGCAATTATACCGGCATGTGTGCAGCCGGTAGGCACCGAAGGTTTTGACTTTAGTTATGAAGACACACCCGTGGTAAACTGTTTTTTTACCCCCGCGAAACCTTTTTGTGTTCATGTAAGCCTCACCGCTTCAATGTACCTCGATACCGCATATACAAATATTGAAGATGCCGTGGTGCGTATCATCGATGAAAATGACACAGAATTTGTGCTCCCCTATATAGGCGATGGTTATTATCGCGATGACAACGTGCATCCACGGGCGGGGGTAGTATATACTTTGCATGTAGAAGTGCCGGGTTACGGCAGTGTGCAGGCGTCCGACTCGGTACCCTCAAATGTTAGCAGGGTTGAATTTATTGGTCACGAAGAAGATGCATGGATTGATGAAGATGGTGATTTTTTCGACGGGCTGAACTTTATGATACACGATGTTCCTTCGGTAAATAATTATTATGAATTTGTAGAATGGTATGGTTTTAACAGCGATGATGGTTCAGTACTGGATTCCATATCAAATGGCAGTTCCAGTTTTCTAAATTCGAACGATCCGGCTGTAAGGCAAAACGGTTCATGGCAGGCCATTTTTTCTGATGACTTATTTAACGGTAACAATTATCCCATTCAGATGATTTACTATGTGAGTAATATCTGGTCGAGTAGTCACAGTCATAGTGTGCCCCCTTTGGTCGAGGTTATTCAGGGCTCTTATGCTTTTTACACCTACCGTTTAACATACCTTAAGCACGACGAAGCTTTGTATGCCGATTTCTGGGACCCCATGGAGCCGATCATCATGTATTCAAATATCGAAAACGGCTATGGAATTTTTGCCGGCTATCATTCCCAACTTATCGAAACCGATTATACCGATTAACTTATGCGCCCTCTTCTGTTACTTGTGATTGTTTCTTTTTTATGTGTCCCGCTAAAAGCGCAACACGTGGTTGTTTCGGGCTTTATAACCGATAGCCTCACCAACGAACCTTTAATTGGTGCCACGGTTTGGTCCCCCAACCATAAAACAGGCACGGCTACCGATTATTTCGGGCATTATTCGTTTGAAGTCCCTGCAGATGGCGATGTTGAAATTATTGCTTCTTATACCGGTTATAAAAAGCAAGCGGTTAAACAAAACCCGGGTGATGAGAACCTTCGTATTGATTTTTCTTTATCGCCGGGTGTTACACTGAAAGAGGTCAACGTGTTGGGGCGGCGAATTATCGAAGACCGTATTGAAACGGGTGTTTTGTCCCTCCCGATGAAAGAGCTGAAAACCCTGCCCATGCTTGGCGAACCCGACCTTCTGAAGGTTATGCAGCTCATGCCGGGGGTGCAGGGTGGTTCCGAAGGCCGCAGCGGTTTGTACGTGCGGGGTGGTAGTCCCGACCAAAATTTATTCTTGCTCGATGGTACACCTATTTATTACGTGAACCATTATTTC
>JAGYOI010000466.1 GCA_018399395.1 Prolixibacteraceae bacterium | reverse complement strand
CTATGAAGAAGCTGCTTACTATTTTGATGACATTAGCCTGTTGTTGCCCGGATACGATGTTCTGTTTTTTCCTTCATCTTTTAAACGACTGGCACGACATGGAAAAATTTCGCAGGAAAACATCGTAAAACGCACCGAGGTCCTAAGCCGTGTTAACAACACTTCACCCTGCGTTGTAGTGAGTTACCCCGAAGCATTAATCGAGAAAGTTGTGACGAACGAATCGCTCAACACCAATACGCTGCGAATTTCAACCCGGGAAAAAGTATCGCTCGATTTCATTAACGATGTGCTGTTTGAATACGGTTTTGAACGGGTAGATTTTGTGTATGAACCCGGGCAATATTCGGTGCGTGGTGGTATTATCGACATCTTTTCGTTTGCATACGACGAACCTTTCCGGATTGACTTTTTTGGTGATGAAGTAGATTCTATTCGCAGTTTTAACATCGACACCCAGCTATCCGACAAAAAATTTGAACATATTTCTATTATTCCAAACATACAAAACGGCTTAGAAGATGAAAACCGGGTTGGGATACTCGAATACCTGCCCAAGCCATTTAACCTGGCATTTAGGGATTTCAGGTACACACTGGAGCAAATAGGGCGCTTTTATTCTAATAACGAACACATTAAGCCCGAAGAAAGGCTTTTTGAGAATGACCAATTGTGCGATGAAGAAACATTTGAAATCAACCTGAAAAACTTCAATATCGTAGAATTCGGGATGCGCAGCAACCTTGAGAATGTTCGAGAAATACCTTTCATCACCGCCCCTCAACCCGAATTCAATAAAAATTTTGATTTACTTGCCCGCGACCTTAAACAAAACACAGCAAACGGATACGAAAATTATATTCTCTCGGGCAACGAAAAACAAATTGAACGTTTAGAAGCTATATTTAGCGACAGAGGCCTTAACGTGAAATTCACGCCCATATCTTTTACCATTAACGAGGGGTTCATCGACCGTGACCTACAACTGGTTTTTTATACCGACCACCAGATTTTTGAACGTTACCACCGCTATAAGCTCCAGTCATCGAACCGGGCAAAGGAAGCCATCACCCTGAAAGAGCTGAACAAACTGCACACCGGCGATTACGTGGTACATATTGACCATGGTATCGGAAAATTTGCAGGGCTGGTAAAAACCGAGGTCAACGGTAAAGTGCAAGAAGCTGTACGACTGGTTTACCGCGATAACGATTCGCTGTTGGTGAATATCCACTCGTTACACCGTATATCGAAGTATAAAGGGAAAGACGGCACCGAGCCCAACCTTAACAAACTGGGCACTTCGGCATGGCAAAAGATGAAGAAAAAAGCCAAGGGGAAAGTTAAAGATATAGCCAAAGAACTGATTGCCCTGTATGCTGAACGGTTAAAAGAAAAAGGCTTTTCATTTTCGAGCGACTCATTTATGCAACAGGAGCTTGAAGCCTCGTTTATGTATGAAGATACCCCCGACCAGTTTAAAGCCACCCAGGCCGTGAAAGAAGACATGGAAAAAATGATGCCCATGGACCGCCTGGTATGTGGCGATGTTGGATTTGGAAAAACCGAGGTAGCTGTGCGCGCTGCATTTAAAGCGGCAGCCGACAACAAACAAGTGGCCATACTGGTGCCAACTACCATTCTGGCCTTTCAGCATCATCAAACCTTCTC
>JAGYOI010000465.1 GCA_018399395.1 Prolixibacteraceae bacterium | reverse complement strand
TGGTGTACGCTCCGGTGTTTCTGTTAAAGGTTAACGATTTGTGTTTCGATTTTACTGTTGATTGTTGCATCTTTTTATCAAAAAGATCTTTGGTTTTTGCATCAACATTAATTTTTTTACCGTTCAGGTAAAAGTTTACCAGGGTGTTTTTTAAATCTAATGTTGCTGATTTATTCGGGTTTACCGGGCATACCCATTTATGTGCTTTCCCGTTGTTGTCTTTAACAATTAATTTTTTCACATAATCAACTTCCGGAATGTCCATTAGCAAATGATAAATATCTGCTGTGTAAAGTTTTGTGCGTTGCTGAATGCCGAGTAGTTCTTCTTCAATTATAAAACCATTTTTAGGTTTGGGGCCTTCGAAAATTTCATCGGCTGATAATTTTTTTGATAAAAGGCTATCTAAATCGTGATAATGAACCGATGGATTGAGGTTTTCTTCTAATAATTGGAATATATTTAAAAGTAGCCGTTTTATGTCGGTATTGCCGGACAAGTTGATGTCAATTTCAAATCCAATGTTGTCGTAATCGACAATAGATACATCAACAAAATCTTCACAAAGATTTCTGTTTTCAGCTAAAACCTGCTTTATGGTGTCAATTGTCTCATTTATATCGGTGTTGGGCACGGGCTCAATCATTACCTCCCAAAGCCCGTTGAAATCAGGATGTTGTTTGCTGGGGAAAACGTATGCATTGCGAACGTTGTCAATGTCGAGAACGAGTTTGCGGAAATCGGGTTCGGTTAACGGGTTTGTGAAGAGGATATTTTCATCGGGTGCAGAAAACGGTGTGTTTTGATTTGATTTTGGGGGAGCCATCAAATCTTCAATATTGTAACGACACCGAAATCCCATTTCTGTTAATGTAAAACATAATGTTTCAAGGATGGTAATACCCGGGTCATGAGTATTATGGTCTGTCCAGAGTTTGCCGGTATATTGTTGAAGCGATTTGATACCTTTTTGTGTCAGGTAATCAAAATCGAGGATGTCATTTGATGGTTGATAAGGTGATATGGTAATGTTCTCATCCATATATTAGTGGCTATTACAAAAATTTGTGCAATATGTAAGCAATAAAAAATTAATCAATTTGTTTATCTTTCTCGTCAATCACATCTTTCGACTGCAAATGAATTTTTTCAATGAGCTTATACACGTCGATAAAAGGTTGAGTGCTTAAAGCTTCAAGAACGGTGTTAACTTCTTCTATGGTAAGTTCAAGTTTAATGTTCTTCATTTGTTTATATCAGTTTTGTTACAAAAAAGTTTATAAAAACGCCATCACCCAGGTTTCGGCGGGTCCTGATTTGGAGCTGATAGTCGAAGTAACTACCGGTCCACCTGAGATCGATTTTGTTTCGTACTCGTCCGAAATAGCCCTGTGTCTTTTTTATTTTGGGTTTTGATTTGCCATAAGCACTAACAGCAATTGCATGCGTTATTGCATGAGCACCTTTACGTCCGGCAACCATAACCACTTCAAAGGCATTGTAGTGGTTAAGGTCTTCTACAATATTGTGCCAGTTCCCGTCGGCAGGTACTTCACCATGAGAAAAATATCCAATTCTTCCGGTCATGCCAACAAACCCATCAACATGAAGTTTATTGCGGGGGTCTTCTGTGCCAATTCCAATATTGCCGGTTTGTTGAACAAACAGGCGGCTTTCTCCATC
>JAGYOI010000464.1 GCA_018399395.1 Prolixibacteraceae bacterium | reverse complement strand
ATATGTTTCAATTGTTTGCATTGTATTGAACTTTAGTTAGAAAATGAATTCAAAGATAAAAAATTCCGGCCTTATAAAGAGAGGTAAAGTGTATTAATTCGATTGATTAACATTTTAAAAATATTACTTATTCATCCATCTTGTTGCCATAAGCCAAATCGCCGGCATCGCCCAATCCGGGAACGATATATTTTTTCTCATCCAACTCAGGGTCAATTCCCCCTACCCATAATGTACAGTGGTCTGACGGTAATTTTTCACGTACATAATCTACGCCTTCCTGACTGGCAATAATTGCCAACAGGTGAACATGCTTCGGTCTTCCTTTTCTATGCAGGGCATGATAACTAACTTCAAGTGAAGAGCCGGTTGCCAGCATCGGGTCGGACAAAATTACCACCTTATCTTCAAGTGATGGCGAGGCTAAATATTCAAATTCAATAACAAATTCTTTTGTATCGACATATTTCCGGTAGGCAGAGATAAAAGCGTTGCCACTGCGGTCGAAATAATTCAACAACCCCTGGTGCAAAGGCAAGCCTGCACGCAAAATAGTTGCCAATATCGGAAACGATTCGGGCAAATTAATATCAACCTTCCCCAGTGGTGTTGTTACTTCTTTTGATTGATATGTGAGTTTTTTACTAATCTCATACGCGAAAATTTCGCCGATGCGTTCAATATTTTTACGAAAACGTAAAGGGTCGTTTTGAACGTTTACATCCCTTATCTCAGCAATAAATTGGTTAAAAACAGAATTATTGTCACCAAGGTTGATTACTTGCATTTTATGTTATTTATGGTTTCTATTAAAAATGAACATGCTTTCAGGTAAAAATTACATCTCCGTCGCCCATTTGGAACGACAAACGGGAAACACCTGCATTGGCTGCAAGCTGTGTTGATATTGCTGAAAACTTGGGCAAATTAGTTGAATACAAAAACCGTTCGTTTGCCCGCAAATATTTGCTCAGCCCTTCATGAAAGGTAGTTACGCTGCATAATTTTTTGTCATTCTTCAGCTTATTCATAATCCAACCGGACACCAAATGAGTTGCATCTTCATCGCAAAATACGTACGGGATTTTTAAATGACGGTCGCGAATGGTTGCATTGAAAAGCCCGACTTGCTTCTCCCCCCTAAACACCCGCACCCATTGTTGTTTGAAACGTGTTACGGCATAAGAAAAATAATATCGGTTTTTCACATCAGTGTCCGCTTCATTCCCGGGGACAACCCATGGATTTTCGGCTATCCAGTTAAAATCTTCTATCGTCCGGGGTGCCGTCCATTCATTTTCAACCTGTTTTATAAATGCATCATCGGCCGGACTTAAAACATCAACAATTTCAAACGAATGATCGTTATTTGCCTTCTCCTTTTTTATTCTACCCTGCAAATCAACAAACACATTCGCAATCTTGTCGAAAGCATTCAGCAAAAATTTAAAATGTGTGAAAGTCTTTTTCTTACGGGGCAATACTTCTGACAATATAAAACGGTTATACCCCCTAAATCCGGTTGTTTTAACATGTTTACAAAAGTTGAGCTTTTCGATGATAGAGACTGTATACGGTGTCATTTCTGAAAACAAAACTTTTTGGTCCCAGTTTTGGATAAAAGTGAACAGCAACTTCATCGAAACATCTGCCGGTGCTCCTTTGCGTACCCACCAACATGAGTTC
>JAGYOI010000463.1 GCA_018399395.1 Prolixibacteraceae bacterium | reverse complement strand
GCCGGAACAAAGAAAATAACCTATAACGGTATTCATAACAGAGCAAGCTGGTGTCCTGTAATTATCGAAGGAAAACCCGAAACAAAGCTGTTTGCGTGGAATGTAGGATTGGGAAATTCAACAGGAATTGGGTTTGGAGCAATTAAATAAATGAAGATATATGATATACATCGTAAAATATTCGGGTCCGTTCGGGTTTGTCAAACCTTGGACTGCGGTAAGAGACAGTGAAACATACAGCCAGCAATTTTTGACACCTTCTATTGTCGCGGGAATTGAGCGAAAATTATTTCCGGAATTATTAAAAAATGATGATGGTGAGATTAAGAAAATTGTTGGACACCGATTAAGTTATAAACAAGTTTCTCAACAGCAGGAACAAATTCAACCTCGTGGTTGGAATAAAAAAAGTAGTGGTATAGACAAGGGGTATCACAGGCCATATGCAATTTTAGTGCGAGGTGTAATTATTGAGCCTGTTTTGTGGCTAACCTTTACAAATAAAGAGGATGCAAAAATTGCTTCAAAACAACACATTTGCCTTTGTCGTAACGAGGACATTCTTTATCCAAGCGATGAAATAATAGAAACAACAATAGAAGATTTCAATTCAAACGACGAACTATTCTCAGGATTTGAATTGATTTTCGAAAATACTGAAGAGTCATTTCTCGTTGGATACAACCGCTTGAAAAATAACGAACCGATGTTTGGCCATTTAAAGGTAGTTGGCACACCTGTAAAGAGCAATTACTAATACAAAATACCATGTCACAGTCATTATCCAAATTGTACGTTCACTTGGTTTTTCATATTAAAATTACATCTGTTGAAATAAGGGAAACCGATCAGAAAAAGTTGTACGCTTATATGGGATCTGTTATTAAGTCGAATGAATCAATCCCAATAGTCATTAATGGTATTGAAGACCATGTGCATGTGTTATGTGTAATGTCTAAAAACATTGCACTGTCAAAATTAGTGGAAGAGATTAAACGACATAGTAGCCGTTGGATTAAAGATGTCGACAAACATTATAAAACATTTGCATGGCAAGGTGGATATGGAGGTTTTTCGGTAAGTCAATCGTTGCACGATAAAACTAAACGATACATCGAAAACCAAAAAGAACATCATAAAAAGATGACATTTCAGGATGAATATATAATGTTTTTAAAGGAATATGGAATTGGATATGACGAGCGGTATGTATGGAATGATTGATTTGCCCTTTCAGGGCATTGTATGGGCGTTGCCCATGACCTCAGGGTTTCGCCCTGGGCTGAATTAAGCTGGGCTTTCAGCCCGAAAAAATGAATTCTGATAATGCACAGGCATCATAAATTGCCTGAAAGGCATAGCTATTTAAGCCCAATGGCAACGCCTTGGGTAATAAAATAACAAATAAGAAAGATGCGGCCTGAAAGGCCAGATTAAAGGGAATAAAAAAATGGAAAATATTTGCCCACACATAAAAGCAAAAGGGAAACCCGAATACACCACATTGTTTAATCACCTGAACGACGTTGCAAATGTGGTGGAAAGAATTGCCGATTATCTAAATATGGATAAGCAGATTGCGCGGTACGGAGCTGTGCTTCACGATATTGGTAAAGCAAGCCCCATTTTTCAGCAACGCCTTTCTCCTTCTTATAAAAGAAGAGATACCGATAAACCCTTCCGTCATG
>JAGYOI010000462.1 GCA_018399395.1 Prolixibacteraceae bacterium | reverse complement strand
AAAATGTGCTCTATGGTTCAGCTTCTCCTATGACGAAAGGGGTGGGCTTCGTGATGAAAGTTACCGGTTGCACCCTTGCCGAAGCGGTTCAGATGGGAAGTACCAATCCGGCCAAACTTTACAATCTGAACGACCGCGGGGTAATGGAACCCGGCAAACGCGCTGACCTGGTACTGTTCACCCTCGACGATTTTCAGGTAAATATTCAAAAAACATGGGTGAAGGGGAAGTTAGTTTATGAAAATTCCAAATAACAATAAATTTTTTACATGAACAAAACCTACAAAAAAATAGCAATTGCCCTCGCTGCAGTGGGCCCGGGGCTGTTTCTTATTGGCTACAACATTGGCACCGGCAGCGTTACGACCATGGCCAAAACGGGTGCCGAACACGGCATGGAACTTTTTTGGGCGCTTGTGCTTTCGTGTATTTTCACTTTTTTTTTGATGGTTGCCTACGGGAAAGTGACTCTGGTTTCGGGTAAAACCGCACTTACTAACATCAAGCATGAATTTAAATATGGATGGATCCTGGCTCTCTACATTCTGATCGCGTTAATTATTGGCGAACTGATGGCGCTTATGGGCGTTATGGGCATTGTGGCCGACCTGGTACAGGAAGCTATCCGCTTGTTGTTTAACGAACGGATAGTTGGCCGTGGCTGGATAATTCTGGTACTTGCAACTGCGCTTTACTTGCTTTTATGGTTCGGTCAGTACCGGACATTTGAAAAAGCACTGACGGTTTTTGTCATTTTTATGGCACTTTCGTTTATCGTGGTATTTTTTATGGTCAGTCCCAATTTCTCCGTTATTGCACAAGGGCTCGTTCCGGGGGTACCCGATGTGCCGGGCGCGTTTGGTCTTGTGGCAGCCATTGCCGGTACTACCTGTTCTGCAGCGGTTTTTATTATGCGGAGTACGGTGGTGGCAGAAAAAGGTTGGGGGCTAAAACACCTGAAAGATGAAAAAAAGGATGCTTTTGTTTCGGCATCAATGATGTTGCTTCTGAGCGGGGTTATCATGGCCGTAGCTGCCGGTACGCTTCATGTGATGGGGCTGAAACTGGAAAATACAGTGGAAATGATCCAACTCTTTGAGCCCATTGGCGGAAAAGCAGCAGCCTTTATACTCATTCTCGGAATGGTAGGGGCCGGCCTGTCAACCATTTTCCCCATTGTGCTTATTGCACCCTGGTTGATTGCCGATTATACCGGGAAACCCCGGAACACCCATTCGGCTCAGTCGAGGTTGCTGATATTTATTGCCATGCTGTTTGCATTTGGTACTATTTTCCTTGAACAGCGCCCCCCGGCATTAATGGTATTATCGCAGGCTTTCCAGGCTGTAATTCTTCCGGCCGTGGCTATTCCTGTTTTGCTGCTCATAAACCGGTCAAAACTAATGGGAAACAACAAAGCAAACCTGCGTGAAAATATTGGCATCTTCGCAGTGGTGCTGTTTTCTTTTATGACCGCCTGGTTTGCTATTACCGAAATGATTTAAAATGAGTTATTAAATGTTTAATTAAGTTATATTCACATGAAACGAGCATGATGTTAACATCACAAAAGGTTAGGAATAAAACCACAGGCGAGTTCCATGGGCCCTGTAATCTTTGATGACAAGAATCTATATTACCTTAAAATATAAATGTTTAAATTAATTTTATTCGAATGAAACGACCATGATT
>JAGYOI010000461.1 GCA_018399395.1 Prolixibacteraceae bacterium | reverse complement strand
TGTGCCATTCACTAAATATATTGGGTAGTTCACTCATTCTTTTTGTAAGTGTTATTTATTATCTACAAATTCGAGGTGTATTAATTTATTGTGTAATAATTCTAAGTTGCTCATCATTCTTTGATCTGTGATTTTTTTCTCCCAGGGTTGTTCCCCACAAACAACTTGACCTATAAATTAAACATAACAGCATGAGCAACACCCGGCATCCCCGCCGGGTTTTTTTTGCTTCAGTCTCAGCAAACTGAGGCTTTCCACTAAAAAAAACTGTTCCCGTTTCGTAGTTTGTTAATGAGTTCGGCAAGGCTAAGGTTGATGCGTGGTATCCGTCTTCTGGTTTTTGCTTTTGGGTCTTGAGGTTTCGGACTGGCATAAATTTCATCAATCAAGTTGTTATAGCGCTCAGCCAGGACGTTTCGTTTTAATTTCAGTGTTGGCGACATTTCTCCGGTATCGGGCGACCATTCGTCTGAAATCAATTTGTAGCGTTTAACAACTTCAAACTCTCCTAACGACTTGTTTATCTCGCGTACGTCTTTACGAATTGATGCAATGACCTCGGGCATTTGTAATATCTCATCGTTGGTTATGTTATTATCCGTTCCTTTTTGTTTGATCCAGTCTCTTATATACGAAAAGGCAGGAACAACTATCGCTGATGCAAACTTTTCGTTTTCGCCCACTACCATAGCTTGTTCTATGAAGAACGATTCTTTGAGCTTATTCTCAATCATTTGCGGGGCAATATATTTTCCGCCCGATAGTTTGAATATCTCTTTTTTCCGGTCGGTGATTTTAAGGTATTTATTATCAACCAAAATGCCAACATCCCCGGTATGGAAATAACCATTCTCATCAATTACCCTTTTTGTTCGTTCAGGATCCTTAAAGTAGCCCATCATTACATTAGGCCCTTTACAGGTTATTTCCCCATCATCGGCAAGTTTTAAATCAACACCGGGCAATACAGGTCCTACCGTGCCAATTTTAATTTCGTTTTTAGCGGGGTTGCTTACAGCTATCACCGGAGAGGTTTCGGTTAGCCCGTATCCTTCTAAAGTCATAATATTGGCAACTCCCAGTACCTTGCCAATACGGGGTTGCAGGGCAGCTCCGCCCGAAACAATTATTTTGATGTTGCCGCCCATAACAGCGCGCCATTTTGAGTAAATAAGTTTATCGGCAAGTCTTCTTTTTTGCTTGTAAAGCCAGCTGAAATTTTTCCCGTAATCGAACTTGTCACCAAGCTTTACGGCCCAGAAGAAAATTGATTTTTTGATGCCTTTAAGCTCTTTGCCTTTGTTGATGAGCCCGTCGTATATTCGTTCGAGTAGCCGGGGCACCGTGTTGAACATGTCCGGTTTTACTTCTTTGAGGGCGGGTAGTATTTGTGCTAAATTTCCAACGTAGTATATACTCATTCCCTTAAATTGGAAATGGTAATTCATGCTTCGTTCGTAAACGTGGCATAACGGCAAAAAGCTTAATGCAGTAGATTCTTCTCCCAAATTGTGGTTTTGAGCGTGCTGTGTAAAGTTCGAGACGAGGTTTTGGTGCGAAAGCATTACACCTTTAGGTAAACCGGTTGTGCCTGATGTGTAAATAATTGTAGCTAAATCATTTTCTGAAATTGATTCTTTTATTTCATCAAGTTGATTTTGCCGGTTGCTTTTTTTGCCTTCTTCGCACAGGTCT
>JAGYOI010000460.1 GCA_018399395.1 Prolixibacteraceae bacterium | reverse complement strand
CAGATATAGCCCCCTCGGGGCAATTGTACTTGAGTTTTAAAGTAAAAAGAAATGATAAAAATAAACCAAAATCAAGCCCTGAAAGGGCAAAATATAATAACGATGGTTGCAGCCCATCGCAAAAAACAGCAACCAACAAACCAGCCCCGAAGGGGTGAAATTTAAAGCTTATGGGACAATCGCTCGTAAAAAACTACCTGCACATTACATTCAGTACTAAGCACAGACAGCCCCTAATCCATCCGCCTGTAGAATCGGAGTTGCAAAGTTACCTTGGCGGCATATGCAATAACCTCGGTTGCCAGGCGATAAAAATAGGGGGTTATAACAACCATATACACATCCTTTGTATGCTGTCAAAAAAAATAACACTGATAAAATTAATGGAACAACTTAAGTCTCATTCTTCTAAGTGGATAAAAACAAAAGGAACAGCGTATCAAAACTTTTTTTGGCAAGACGGATATGGTGCTTTTTCGGTAAATCCTTCTGAGATTGACAGTGTGATTGATTATATTAGCACTCAACATGAACATCATAAAGTCAGAACTTTTCAGGAAGAGTATCGTGCTTTTCTGAAAAAGTACAAGGTTGATTACGATGAGCGTTATGTATGGGATTAATTATACCGCCCTTTCAGGGTTGGTTTTTTTGGGGGGGTAATCCATAGGGTTTCACCCTATGTTAACAGATATAGCCCTTTCAGGGGCAACTAAACTTAGGTTTTAAAGTAAAAAGAAATGATGAAAACATGCACAACCAAGCCCTGAAAGGGCAAGATACACCAACGATGGGTGCAGCCCATCGCGAAAGAACGAACCTAACGAACCAGCCCTGAAGGGGTGTGATCTTTTAATAGATAAGATTATGAACGAAGCACAAACCGAATATGAATACATCGAACCGGCTTTAAAAGAAGCGGGTTGGGGTGTTGTTGAGGGTAGTCACATCCGCAAGCAATTCCCGATTTCTCAAGGAAGGTTAATTGGTCAGGGGAGAAGGGCCCGCCCACTTAAAGCCGACTATGTGCTTCAATACAAAAACAGGAACTTGGCGGTAATCGAGGCCAAAGCACGCGATGTTCATTACACCAATGGCGTTGGTCAGGCCAAAGATTACGCCGAACGCTTGAAAACCCGTTTCACCTATTCAACCAATGGTTTGCGCACCTATGCCATCGACATGGAAACAGCCATCGAAGGCGACATTGATAAGTTTCCAACTCCCGGTGAGCTTTGGGAAATGTGTTATCCCACACCTGTTGAAGGCACTTTCCAGCACGATGCTGCAAAATGGCGCGAGCGTTTGTTTTCGGTGCCGTTTGAAGACCGCAGCGGAACCTGGCAGCCCCGTTACTATCAGGAAAACGCCATTACAAAAGCACTGGAAGCCATTGCCGATGGTAAAGAACGTATTTTGTTAACTTTAGCAACCGGAACAGGTAAAACTGCCATCTCGTTTCAGATAGCATGGAAGCTGTTTCATGCCAAATGGAACTTACGACGAGACGGGAAACGCAGTCCCCGCATTTTGTTTTTAGCCGACCGCAACATATTGGCCGACCAGGCATTTAATGCGTTTAGTGCTTTCGACAAGTTCAGTGAAGAAACCCGCGTGCGCATTGCACCCGATGAAATTCGAAAAAAGGGAAAGGTGCCCACTAATGGAAGCATCTTTTTTACCATCTTCCAAACCTT
>JAGYOI010000046.1 GCA_018399395.1 Prolixibacteraceae bacterium | reverse complement strand
TACACGGTCCGTCCTGGGGAATTTTTTAACGAACTGGTTTTAACCCGCCAAAATGAAAACTGGGCCCTTGTTGACATGGATGGTGAAGAAGTAGTTGAGTTAGATTTCAATTTTGTTTGGGATATTGACAATGGCGGCTTTTATAAAGTTTTCAACAACGGAAAATATGGTTTTGTAAATCAGGAAGGCAAAGAGGTTGTGCTTTTGAAATATGAGTATGCCGAGGACTTTGAAAACAATATTGCCCTGGTAAAACGCAATGGTAAATTTGGTGTTATCGACCGCAGCGGACTTGAAATTATCGACCCTGTATTTTCAAACCTTAAACGTGTAGGCGATGGTATAATCATGTACCAAAAACCCGGCAAGGGAACCGGATTTATCGACTACTATGGCAACCCGGTTGTCGATAAAGATGTAACTCAAACCATCCGTTCACATTCGTCGTTTACCGAACCAAGCCCTGAATCGTTTACCGACCAACGCGACGGACAGGAGTATTCTCTGGTAACAATTGGCGATGAGACATGGATGGGAAGCAACCTGTTGTACAACGTACCCGGAAGTAAATGCTACGATAATAAATGTGGACAATATGGGCGCTACTACACGTTTGAAATGGCACAGAAAGCCTGCCCCGAAGGTTGGAAACTGCCATCGAAAGCCGATTTTGACAAATTGATTAACGAATTGGGCGGACCTGAAAATGCTTATCCTAAACTTGTTGAAGGTGAAAGCAATTTAAAAATAAACCTGAATGGTTACTTTTTCAATGATGCTTCTATTGAAGGCTTAAACGATTATGGTTACCTGTGGACTTCGACCGAAGAAGAAAACGGCAAAGCAATTTGTTTGTGGCTAAACAAATATGAACAATCGGCACTCCAATTTGGCAGCAACAAACAACACTACAGGAATGTACGCTGTGTTAAAAAATAATGGATTGAATATTAAAAATGTATGCCCACAAAGACACAAAGTTTAACTCTTTGTGAACTTGGTGGCTTAGTGGGTTTTATATTTTTAGAACATTGTTTTTATTGTTCATATATTTCAATAACCCTCGGTGAAGATGGCGAAGTCAGGGTGTGAAGGAAATTCAAGTCACACCAGAGAAACGAGAGAACGCAGAGTGGGTAATAAGTGCTTTGTTCCATTCGAAACTCTACAGAAAATTTTAATTTTCTTACTCTGCGCTCTCTGCGCCTCTGCGGTGTAATACATTTATTTTCGCCAAAGGCGGACTAAACAATTTATGTTTAAATGTAGAAACAACCAGAATATTAATGTACCTATGAAAGGGTTAAATCACAAATTACCATACAAGTACGAAACCTCATTTATTCATCCGGTAAAAAATTTGGGTACATAAAATGCCGTGCCGGTACAAAAGTTTCTTTGATGGTGCGGATGGATGTCCATCGCAACATGTTGAATACCGAGCCGGCTTTGTCGTTGGTTCCTGAGCCCCTTGCACCCCCAAATGGCTGTTGACCTACTACCGCTCCGGTAGGCTTGTCGTTGATATAGAAGTTCCCGGCCGAATTAACAAGCCGTTTTGTAATTTTCTCTATATGATAACGATCCTGTGAGAAAACAGCGCCAGTTAATGCATACATCGATGTGTTATCAAGTATTTCCAGCGTTTCATCCAGTTTATTGTCGTCGTATTTACAAACGGTAACCACCGGGCCAAACAATTCTTCCTGCATGGTGATATAATCGGGTTTGTGGGCCAAAACAACAGTAGGCTGTATGTAGTAGCCGGTAGTTTTGTCGCAGTTGCCGCCATAAATTACCTCGGCATCTTTATCTTCACGAGCACGGTCGATATAACCTTTCAGCTTATCAAACGAGCTTTCGTCAATTACAGCATTAACAAAATTGGTGAAATCTTCGGGTGGCCCCATTTTAACTTCATTAAGTTGAGCTTCTGTTTTATTCCAGAACTCATCCCAAATGCTTTCGGGCACGTAAACACGCGAGGCAGCCGAACATTTTTGTCCCTGGTATTCAAATGCACCACGTACAACTGCAGTAGCTAACGCGGTCACATCGCAGGTATTATCGGCAAATATAAAATCCTTGCCACCGGTTTCCCCCACAATTCGGGGATAATATTTGTAGTTCTGAATATTTTCGCCAATAGTTTTCCAAATGCCTTTAAACACTGCTGTTGAACCAGTAAAGTGAATCCCGGCAAACTCGGGGTGGCTTAACACAACATCGGCAGCATCGGGACCCGAAACAAATACCAGGTTAATTACACCATCGGACAATCCGGCCTCGTGCAGTACTTCCATAATTACCCCGGCTGAATAAACCGCTGTTTTCGATGGCTTCCACACGCATACGTTGCCCATCATTGCCGGCGCTACCGGTAGGTTTCCGGCAATTGAGGTGAAATTGAACGGGGTTAAGGCAAACACAAAACCTTCGAGTGGGCGGAACTCGTTGTAATTCCACATTCCGGGGTTCGACCCGGGTTGCATGGCATAAATATCGGTCATGCACTGCACACCAAAACGGTAGAAGTCGGCCAGTTCGCAGGCAGCATCAATCTCCGACTGGAAGGCATTTTTCGACTGACCCAGCATGGTAGCTGCATTAATTTTTGAACGGTACGGGCCTGAAAGTAAATCGGCAGCTTTCAGGAATACCGAAGCACGGTGTTGCCACGATGTATTTGCCCATTTTTCCCGTGCATCAAGGGCAGCATCAATCGCCTGCTGTACATGCTTTTTATTGCCCTGATAGTAATAACCCAATGTATGGTGAATCTCGTGCGGTGGAAATATGCGCACTTTCTTATCGGTTTCAACCTCTTTACCACCAATGTTCATTTTAACGATGGTTTCAACCGAGCGAAGTTCTTTAATTTTTGCCTGAAGTTCGGTGCGTTCTACACTACCGGGGGCATACGTTTTTACCGGTTCATTTTTAATTGCCGGTACATTATAAAAACCTGTTGACATATCTCTAAAATTTTTAGGGTTAACATGTTAAGCCATAACCATGACACGCTTTCAAAGTTAATGGCTTTGAACTTTTTAAACCCTAATAAAAATCAGAGATGATTGTCAGATTCTAAGTCAGTAAGAGCGGTTCCGGCTTGAGTTAAACTGATTATATCCTATAAGGCGGTCGTAGCGGTCAGATATTTCACCATAATAAACAAAAATCTGGTAGTCGTTTTCAGTTTCACTATGGCTTCCTTCAATATTATACGGTTTTATTTTGCCCGTGAAGTCATCTTTATAAGCATATAAGAAACTATAAGAACCCTGTTTCAGCACAATCGAGTGCTCGTAACGTTTCTGTTCCATGTTATAGCTCATTTTGAACGGCTCTGTGCACTCCCAGTTACTCAATTTTCCAAATATGTAGATACCACCGCCCAACAGTGGCTGTGCCATGTCGAGCGTAAAATGCACAAGCATGTAATCAGCTTCCAACTCTGGATAATCGCTGTTCGTTACCTCAATGTAATAATTACCGTTTAAATCTTCCTGATAACTATATGGTTCCTGAACACGTGGCTTGTGATTTTCAAGCGTAACATTGTACATTGGTTCTAAGTAATCGATACTCCACACACCCTTACCGGGATGTTTGACATTTCTGAATTCGAAAAAACGAAACTCATTAACCCCGGGAAAAACATTGCCTGTATTGTAATCATATTCCAAAACACCATTGCTCATATACAAGGGATCCAAATCTTCTATTTGATTATCATGACGATTGTTCTGACGAACAACCACCTTAATGTCGGAAGAGGGATTGTTAATTGAAAAATTTCCATAGTCTATATTGAAATTAACCTCCTGGCTCTCTACTCCATCTACTTGGTTAGATGCTTTACGGATACGGGATTGTATATCAACACGTTGTTCAACCACGTAAAACCTGCGGGTTATCACCGGCACATCAGGCTTCTCCCTGTCGAAAACAATAAGAATGTAATTTCCGGAATACCGGATTGGGACATCGTCGTTGGGGATTCGCAGTAAATAATTGGTGTACGGTATGGTTGTATTCACCGAATATTCGGAATCGGTAACGGGAAACTCGGTAAAAGAATCAAAGTATTCACTTTGGTTAAGCGAAGAAATCTGCCAGTCACGGTCGCAATGAAAAAAAGTATAATAATAATCGCTTTGCCCTGCTGACAAATCATCGAAGGTAAAAACCAGTTGTTCATCGTTACCCAATGTTAATACCGGGTTTGACAGTTTCCAGCCTTCGCGGTAAAGCTCAACAGTTTTTATATTTTCATTGAAAACTTTATTCCGCAAAACTTCAGGAAGTTCTATACCCGACCCCGTTCCCGGGAAAAGTAAAAAACCAAAAGCAAACATGATTAAATATCGAAGTCTCATCAAGGTAGATTTAAGGATAAAAACCAAATTTATATTCACATCAATTGAAAAAAGTTCGTCATATTCAAAACCAATGCCAAATTGCACACATCAATTTTTTTCACACAAAATTAATATTTACAAACAGAAAACGGAGTTTTCAAACTTTCATTGCCAAAACTTGTTTAGATAATTGGATTTTTGCAAGTTACACAAAACTATATTTTTACACATCACAAAAAATGTGACATTCATCACATAAAATTTTGCTATAATTTGTGCCGAACAAAAAAATACGGCATAAAACACTTGCAAACATCTATATAAATGAGAATATAAGTGATAAAAAATAGGGTAAAATACTTACCTTTGCGGTTCAAAACAAATCTAAAATTCAGCAATGTCAAATACTATTAAAATCAAAAAAGGTTTTGATATCAAACTGAAGGGAAAAGCCGATTTAACCGTCGGCAAAGCTATTGAGGCGTCCCGTTACGCAGTTAAACCCACCGATTTTTCGGGTCTCAAGCCCAAGCTATCTGTAAAAGCCGACGACATTGTAAAAGCTGGTACACCTTTATTTTTCGACAAAGCACAACCCGAAGTAAAGTTTACTTCGCCGGTTAGCGGAAAAGTAATTTCGGTGAACCGTGGCGAGCGTCGGCGTATTTTAGAGATTGAGATTGAGAGCGACGGAAAATTTGAATCTGTTGACTTTTCGAAGGGAGAAATCAATTCATTAGACCGTGAAACGGTTAAACAGAACTTGCTCAACAGCGGTTTATGGCCATTAATGGTTCAGCGCCCGTTTGGTGTTATACCAGAACCCGACGTAACCCCACGTGATATTTTCATCACCGGCTTTGACTCGGCACCATTGGCACCCGATTATGAGTTCACGCTTAAAGATGAAAAAGAAAGCATCCAGACCGGAATTGACGCAATATCAAAACTCACCGAAGGAAAAATTTACCTTGGGTTGCGCCCCGGATCTGAATTTGCATCGTTAAAAGGGGTCGAAATAAATTATTTCGACGGGCCACACCCTGCCGGAAATGTTGGTGTTCAAATTCATAAAACAGCCCCGATTAACAAAGGTGATGTTGTTTGGACGCTCAACATCCAAACGCTGGTTTACATCGGCAGGCTTTTCACTACCGGAAAACTAAACCTTGAGCGATTAGTTGCCATAACCGGTTCTGAAGTTAAGAAAACAGGCTATGTAAAAGCTATAGCAGGTTTAGCCATAAAGCCTTTTATTGAAAACAACACGAAAAAAGAAGTGAAAGAACGCTTCATCTCGGGTAATGTTTTAACAGGTGTAAAAGTTGAAGAAACCGGATATACCGGACTGACACAAAATCAGGTAACGGTTATTCCCGAAGGCGACGAAATTGAACCATTTGGCTGGATCAGCCCCGGATTCAACAAGTTTACGGCCGGTAAGGCCTTCTTATCAAGACTAATGCCGAAAAAAGAATATGCCTTAAACGCCAACTATCATGGCGGTGAACGCGCCTTTGTAATTTCAGGACAATACGAAAAAGTATTGCCAATGGACATCCTGCCGGTTTATCTTCTGAAAGCTATTCTGGTAAATGACATTGATAAAATGGAAAACCTGGGCATTTTTGAAGTTATTGAAGAAGACATGGCTTTATGTGAATATGTTTGTACATCTAAAATTGAAGTACAATCGATATTGCGCAATGGCATGGACACCATGATAAAAGAATTGGCTTAACATCATAAATTTCCTTAAAGAATATAACAAATATGAAAGGACAAGGAATAAAGAATTTTTTCGATAAACACCGGCCAAAATTTGAAAAAGGCGGAAAACTACATCCATTCCAAAGTGTTTTCGAAGGATTTGAAACATTTTTATATGTTCCGGACAAAACCACCAAAAAAGGATCACATGTTCGTGATTACATCGATTTAAAAAGAACAATGATTTTTGTGGTGCTCGCTGTTGTACCTACCATGCTATTTGGAATGTACAACATAGGCTACCAGCATTTTCATGCCATTGGCGAATTTTCCCAAACCGGTTTTTGGGAGGTTTTCTTCTACGGCTTTTTAAGGGTACTACCGGTTATTGTAGTTTCCTACGCGGTTGGATTGGGAATTGAATTTACCTTTGCCCAGATAAAAGGGCACGAAATTAACGAGGGATACCTGGTTTCAGGAATACTTATCCCGTTAATTATACCTATCGACACCCCTTTGTGGATGGTAGCCATTGCGGTTGCTTTCTCAGTAATTATTGCAAAGGAAGCCTTTGGCGGCACCGGCATGAATATTTGGAACCCGGCACTTATTGCCCGCGCTTTCCTGTTTTTTGCATACCCGGCCCACATGAGTGGTGATAGCGTATGGATAAGGATCGGACAAGATGCCGATAAAGTGGTTGACGGATTCTCAGGTGCTACACCTTTAGGACTTGCACTTACCGGAAATATCGATTACAATATTTGGGATGCCTTCTGGGGATTTATCCCGGGCTCGATTGGTGAAACTTCAACGTTTGCCATTTTGCTTGGTGGTGCTTTCCTCATTATAACAGGCATTGGTAGCTGGCGCATCATGCTCGCCACCACTATTGGAGCTCTTTTTACCGGGCTTATCCTGAATGCCTTCGCGGTTAACCCGTTCATGGAAATACCATTTTGGCACCACCTTTTCCTTGGTGGGTTTGCTTTTGGTGCCGTGTTTATGGCTACCGACCCGGTTTCAGCGGCCCAAACCAACAGGGGGAAGTGGATTTACGGGTTACTTATTGGTGTTTTAGCCATTATTATCAGGGTGCTGAACCCTGCCTACCCCGAAGGTGTAATGCTGGCCATACTGCTAATGAACACTTTTGCCCCATTAATTGACCATTACGTGGTACAGGGCAATGTACGCAAAAGGCTTAAACGGGCACCAGCCACTGTATAATCATTAAAATCGACGCGAGATGAACAGAAACGGAAATACATACACATTCATATATGCTTCGGTAATGGTGATTATCGTGGCAGCAATACTGTCGTTTACAGCAATAACACTTAAGCCTTTTCAGGATCGAAATGTTGAAATTGAAAAGAAACAGAACATTCTGGCTGCTATCAATATTGAAACCTCGGCTGAAGAAGCAGAAGATTTATATGCTGAAACGATTACAGACTCATACACCTTGAACTCGGAAGGTGAAAAAACCGATGGAGACGCCTTTACAATCGACCTGAAAAAACAACAGGCAAAACCGCTTGATGAGCGGCAACTGCCAATCTTCGAGGCCGATTTGGGCGACAATGGGATAAAGTACGTTATTCCTTTACGCGGATCAGGTTTATGGGGGCCGATATGGGGATATGTTTCACTGAATAATGATTTCAACACCATTTATGGTGCTATTTTCGACCATCAGGGGGAAACACCCGGATTAGGTGCCGAAATTACAACCGATGCATTCCAGGAAGATTTCAAAGGAAAAACCATTTTTAATGAAGATGGGGAATTTGTATCGCTTGTTGTGGCTAAAGCCGGTCAAAATGCACCCGAACAACACAAAGTTGATGCAATATCGGGCGGTACCA
>JAGYOI010000459.1 GCA_018399395.1 Prolixibacteraceae bacterium | reverse complement strand
GGCTGTATTCGGCCCCGGCTTTCACTTCATTCCAGATAAAAGGCTTATAACTAACACTCAATTTCGCGGTATAGTCATCAACCCTGCTTTTAAATGAAGTAGAAGTGTCGTAGCCTACATCCTCAATCATCATGTTCATTTCGGTTGAATTATCGGCACGGTGCAACGATGCCGAAACCTGTGCCCGCAGAAAAACTTTTGGGTTTATTACCGACCGGAAAATGGCCGTGGCAATATTATTGTTCCACCAATTCACCCATTTCAGGCTCATATCGTTGAAAACATCTTCCATGCCAAGTGAATTACCAATATACTTATAGTAATTATTGAAATCGAGGTTGGTGCGGTCGCGCGAACCAAAATACTTAAATGTTAGACGGTTGCGGGCATTAAAACGGTGTGTGAGCGACAGGTTAACATCGTAGAAGTAGTTGTTGCTGTACATCAGAAAATTACCCGGTATATCGTAATTAAAGCGCCCGGCAGCCATCATCGTTGTTTTTTCTCCAAGTGGGAATTCAAAAAACACCTTCGACTCGGTTGTTGAAGGGTGAATTTCGCCATGCAGGCCGCTGTTGTTACCGTCTTTGGTCGCGATATTGATAACCGATGAATTACGTCCGCCATACTCAGCACCAAAGCCGCCAACCATCATATCAACATTTTTCACGGTTTGCATATTGAAAATCCCGGTTGACGAGATAAAATGATACGGGTTGTAGATGGTAACCCCATCGAGGGTTATGAGATTCTCACCGGGGTCGCTGCCCCTTACCGACACCAATGGCGACAGTGGCTCGGTTGGTTCGATGCCCGGTAAATAACGCAAGGCTTTAAACACATCGTTGCGTGCCGTTGGAATACTTTTGATAGCCTTGGGCGTAAGTGAATGGTGACTGATTTCGACATCGCGGTCGCCCAATTGTTCGCGCCCCTCTCCCATTACAACAACTTGTTCAATTTCAATATCAGAAGGTTGCAGCTCAATTTCAATAAAACCTGAGTTTTTATCATCTAACTTAACCTGACGCTCAAGGGATTTATACCCCATGTAAGAAACTGAAATAGTAAATTGCTGTTTTTCGATACCGGGCAAGCTAAAAAAACCATTCTCGTTGGTTATCACCCCACGCGGGGCATCATCATTCAGGATAATGGTGGCATTTACCAGTGTTTCGCCGGTTTGGGCATCGGTAACCACGCCCGAAAGTGTGGCTTTTTGGGTAAAGCCGACAACCGATAACATTAGCAATATGAATGTAAGCCAAATCCTCATCATGCTTTAAAATTTATACGAGCAACTTAACGACAGCCCAATTTTCAATTTCGGTTTGTGATAAATAATGTAATGTGCATCTTCCATGAGCCCTGCCCCAAACACCCAACCTTTTTCATCGAACTTGTTATACTGAATCTTTTGGGTAAACGACATGTTCATGTACAAAATTTCTTCGAGGGTATGCGCTGTCGTCTCCATGTCTTTCCAGTTATTGATACCAAAAAGAAGAATGATTTTATTCGTAAAAAGCCAGTTTTCATTGATGCGGTAATTCCACAGGCGAACATCGCGCCCAAAAGCTATGGCCCTGAAATCGGGGTGCTCAACATAGCGCATCATCCGGATACCGCGGTTAAATATCCGGTTCCCTTCAGGCTCCGAGAACCAAATTTCAGCATCAAAGCCCCAAAAATTGAGAC
>JAGYOI010000458.1 GCA_018399395.1 Prolixibacteraceae bacterium | reverse complement strand
GGGCACTGCCGCTGCTCAAATGGTTGAAGCTATCGTTCTGGACCAGAAGCGTATCTTCCCATGTTGCGCATACCTCGAAGGGGAATATGGCTTAAATGACATTTACCTTGGTGTACCTGTAAAACTTGGTCAAAATGGTATCGAAGAAATTATTGAAGTTAACCTTAACGACGATGAAAAAGCATTGCTCGAAGGCTCTGCCAAATCGGTTAAAGGTGTTATGAATGTATTGGACGACATGAAATTGTTCGACTAAAAATATTAGATTTTTATATCTTTAAGGCCTCTAACTTTTGTTAGGGGCTTTTTTATGTCGATATGGAGCAACTGGTTTTAACAGCATCTTTTTTAGTGCCGCTAATATTATCGGCGGTATTGTTTTATAATGCCCAAAACAACCGCCCCAGGCTTATACTTGCTATTAGTATGCTCAATGCAACTGCTGTTTTTGTTGCCAATTATTTCTATTTTCTCGAAGACTTCTATATATACACATACCTGCACAGTTTACATGTTGCCCTGGTGTTGTTTATCTATCCTTCAATATATTTATACCTGGTTGGTTTGACCGGCAAATTAAAATCACTAAAAAGAACCTGGATACACTTTTTACCCGGGATCACTTTTTTTGTTGCCTACATTCTGTTCTTCGACCTGCGTTTTAACTACAATGAACGTGTTTCTTTTTTGAGCACTTATCGCGAAGGGATTATTGATGATGCCCGCTTTCAGTTTATTGAATGGATAAGGTTGATTAATGTAACAACAATTGTAATACAAGTGATTGCTTATAGTTTCGCGATATTTACAGAAAGCCGGAAATACAACATGCGCCTCAGAAACGAATTTTCAAACGCCGATCATCTCCAAATAAAATGGCTTTCATGGTTTAATTCTGCTCTAATTATCGTTGCAATCGTATCGGTAATATTCTATGTTATCAACCCCTTCTCCGATGAAAACAACATTTTTTTAATCCTTTCAATGTTCACTATTTCTGTGTTTATTTGGCTAATTGGAATATGGGGAAATGCTCAGCCAAAAATTGTATTGCCAACTGAACGAAAGCCTTCAACGGAGGGCCAAAACGGAATTGACAGCATTTACAAGCAACTTGAAACGCTAATGCTCGAAGAAAAATACTACCTCAAACCAGACCTCACACTTACAGAACTTTCGCGATTATCCGGAACCAACCGTTCATACACATCACAGGCCATTAATAAATACGGCAACTCAAACTTTAGCTCGTTTGTCAATAAATACCGTATAGAAGAAGCAAAAAAAACAATGATAGAAAAGCCGGGCATAAAGCTCGAACAAGTTGCCCGGGAATCGGGGTTTGGCTCTCTTTTATCTATGCAGCGTTCATTCAGCAAACAGGTGGGAATATCGCCCGGCAAATGGAGAACGTCTGTTCATCAAAAAACGACAGTTTGAAATTAACTGCCGTTTTTTAACCCTTCAATTTCCTTACATCCAACTAATCAACCAACAAAATGTGTTTAAGGTTAGCCGGTATCGTTGCTATAGTATCGCACCCGGTATCAAGAAGAAAATCATCTTTTCTACATAAATAGTTCTCACCATCCCCTTCTCTCACAAATAAAATGAATAATCGGTATGATACGACCCAAAATCAGTTCCATAGCCATAAATTACAGTATATGCACAACGCCCGTCGTCAGAAATTGCAAAAGCTTC
>JAGYOI010000457.1 GCA_018399395.1 Prolixibacteraceae bacterium | reverse complement strand
CCAGTTTAGGCGTCCAAAAGCATTAATAAAAAACTGCCAATCGAAAACCATTATTACCCGAACGATTGTCTGGATGGTTATGGTATCGATTATACACTCTACACCGCCATGCGCTATAATACCAACTACCTCCACGTAAAACCTTATCAGAGCCTGTACTTTGCCCCTCTGGATTTATAACATGTTTCTTGTGATAATAATTTGAATCATACCAATCATTACACCACTCCCATACATTTCCACTCATATCGTAAATATTGAGTTCGTTAGGCAGCTTCCTCCCGACTGGTTGATGTTTTCGAGAAATATTTTCAAAATACCAAGCAACTTTCTCTGCATTATTACTTCCTGCGTAATCATAGTCATTTGCTCCATCCCTTTTCGAAACAGAATAAATACCACCACGGGCGGCATATTCCCATTCAGCCTCCGTAGGTAAACGATATTGTTTGCCGGTAAGCTGGTTCAGTTTTTTAATAAACTCTTGTACATCATTCCAACTTACATTCTCCACTGGACAATTGTCACAATTTGAAAATCTACTGGGGTTGTTACCCATGATTTGCTGCCATTGCTTTTGAGTGACTTCATACTTCCCTATGTAAAAATCATCCACGGTTACTTCATGCACGGGTTTTTCATCATCCTCACAATCGCTTTGCTCGCTGGTGCAGCCCATGTTGAAGGTGCCGCCTTTTACATATATCATTTGGATTGAATTATGGTTGTGAGTAAGTATTTCACCATTATCTATTTCTTTAAGTATAATTGTCCACTCAATTATTTGATCAGGTTGCAAATAAAAACTTTCTTCGAAAGCATTAAAGCCAGTGGCTGTTACTTTTAATGTACATTTACCTGCATGAACATATTGAAATGAATCAGTGCCTGTCGAAATAAAATATTGACCAACATCATTGAAAAGTTCGATAACAGCTTCAGATGGAATGACATCTACCCATACAGTACCATCACCTACAGAATGATTAAGATTAAATGTTTTACTTATTTTGCTTTTTGGATAAAGTTTCACTGAATCAATTATTTCTTCATAATATGGAGCAGAAACTCTAATTTTATAGTTTCCAGTGGGTAGTTCTTTAAAAAGTACTTCACCTTGTGAATCGAAATGAGTATTATTTTGCCCAATAATTTCAATTTTTGCATTCAAAGGAGTAGCAGCTATATTAATTGTTCCTGTTTTTTTACTTGGATACATATCCAGTTCTATTTTATCATCTTTTTTTAAAATAATCTGATATTCAATATCTTCGGCATTTAACATTGAAACTTTAACTTTAACGACCTGTGAGGTAAGTTTCATGTTTATAGGATTATAAATTAATTTTCCATTAATAAATACTGAGGCCTCCTCAAAAGTATTAATGGTGAGGTAACCCACATTTTCTTCTAGAATATAATTTTTGGTGGTTTGGGGCAGGTTAACTTCCAGTATTTCATTTTCAACCGTCACAAACCCTTCCTTACTAATTTTGATTGGATAATTGCCGGGAGGATAGAATGCTGCTATTGGGCTTTCACCCAATTTTACGCCATCGAGGTAAATCATCGCTCCGGAAGGTTCGGTTGTGATTTGCAGGCCGGCATCAGGGGCTTCTTCCAACTGCCAATCAAAAAACACATTCGTTTTGTTTACATCAATTGTTTGTTCGATGGACTGATAGCCATCCCGCATCAGCTTTATCTCG
>JAGYOI010000456.1 GCA_018399395.1 Prolixibacteraceae bacterium | reverse complement strand
GTATAAAATTGGCGAGATGTGGGAATACAACATCATTACCGTAGCCGCCGAGCACCTGGCTACCGCCGTTTCCGAATCGATTATGAACGAGCTTTACGAGCATGTAATTTCGCTTGAGCGCACTCCGTACAAAGTTGTACTGGGCAGCATTGAAGAAGAGCATCACCAGGTAGGTATTAAAATGATAGCCGATATATTTGAAATGCATGGCTGGGATACTTATTTCCTTGGTGCCAATACCCCAACAAACGATTTTATTAGTTTTATTGAAGAAATAAACCCTGATATTATTGCCTTATCATTGAGTATTTATTCACATATCCCTATATTTGAAAGAATGATAAAACAAATTCGCGCCCAATACCCTGAAATTCCAATAATAGTAGGTGGCCAAGCGTTTACTCATGGCGGACAAGAAATTGCAGAAAAAAACAAGAACACCACAGTTATAAGCAACATATACGATACAGAAAAATTCATAAAAAAGTTTGAAGATGAAAACAAATGAAATAAAAGAACGGATAATAAATACCGCCAATGAGCTACCTGAATTCACGGAAGAAGCATATAAAGAATATGAAGCAACAATACCCAAAATGGTATCCGAATTAAATGACATGATGTTGAACAGGAGCGACATTGACATACTGGCAGGCGATAAGATTAACATTGAGATGATGAAGGACAACCATAGCAACCATGCTCATTTTATTGCCTCGATATTGAAAAATTTTGATGCCGGGGTACTTGTCGATACCATTTTATGGGTTTTCAGGGCGTACCGCAGCCGACAGTTTCACACAAACTACTGGGCTGCCCAGCTTAATGCATGGAGAACCATTATCCAAAAAAACCTCTCAGAAAAAACAGCCCAAAATGTTCTCCCCCTTTACCACTGGATGCAAATTAACATTCCGGCATTTACAGAGCTTTCGGATGAACAATTAACAGAATCAAAATCAAAACATTTATCAAATTGACAAATCATTTTTTAAACTGGGAGAAAGAGCTTTTACAGTTCGTAAATCAAAGCAAAGCACTTTGTGTTGCCATATTCGACAAGCAAAAAAACTTGTTATACGCGAACCGTGCCATGAAAATGCTGTTTAAAAATTCACCCGTCGAAAGTTTTATTAACCCTACAATAGATACCTTAATTGAGAAAACAAAAAATAGTGAGTTTAATGGTGTTTTAACAATCGGAAGCAACATTGATTCGAACACTTCCATTAGTGGCATGGCATTTCAAAGAGAGAACGAAATATTAATCTGTGGCGAGGTTGATACAACCGGCATAACAAAGCAAAACATTTCGATGGCAAAACTGAACCGCGAAGTTAACAACCTTCACCGGCAGCTCATTAAAGAAAAAAAGATGCTTCAGGCTACCAATGCCCAACTTGACGAAACAAACCACAACCAAAACCTGTTACTGGGTACAGCCGCCCACGATTTACGAAACCCCATTGCAACTAACTTCTCGCTGGCAGATCTGATAACCGAGAACAAAGATGATTATTCGGCAGAAGAGCTGGCTGGTTTTGTTGAACTTATAAAACAGAATTCAAACTATGCACTCAACCTGTTAAACAGCCTGCTCGACCTGTCATCGATACGTACCGGGAAAATTAACCTGAAAATTGAAAATCGTGATTATACTGAAATTGTGCAAAACTGCATTAAAAACCATAAGGCTTTTGCACATAACAAAAACAT
>JAGYOI010000455.1 GCA_018399395.1 Prolixibacteraceae bacterium | reverse complement strand
CAAGGTCATTATTATACCCTTTTCCCCAAACGGTAAATTTGCCGTCTTTGAGTTCTGTTTTTATTCCTGAGAGTGTGTTCATTATGTTGCTTTTTTATGTTGTTTAAATTGCTCATTATAATTGAGCAAAACATGGGCAAAAATATCGCTATCAAAGTAATTTCCCAAAAGATCAATCAGATAATCTTCCGCCCTGTTTACACTCCGGTCTTTTTCTAATTCGTTCCATTTATTACGAATAGCCCTTTCAATTGTTTTATTATCTTTTTCCCATTCATTCAATCCGTATTTTTCAATAAACTTTTCGCGTAATTTCTCCAACAAAAATTCGGAATACGGGTTTAATGCCTGCACATCATCATCACTTATTTCTTTTGTCATTTCAGTGGCTTTCAGCCTCACTCCCAACTCCACAATTTGGCTGATTTCGGGTTTCTGGTCGGGGTCGGAGACGAATTCTGCGCCTTTTTCCTCGCCGTTGGTGTCGTATTCGATGAAGGTGTCGGAGCGTTCGTCGGTGAAGGGTTTGAAGTCGGGGATGCTGTGGGCTTTTTTTAGGGCAACAAATAATTCGTCGTACAGGGTGAAAAGGATTTCACGTTCCTCGCCCTGCGGATAAACTTTATACCCAAACATACCTCCCGAAACCAGGTAGTTGTTTTCGCGCCCGGCTTTGGCCAGCTTATCAAAAATATATGTTTCAAAAGCACGTGCAAACAGTTCCACCGGGGCTGCCCAATAGGGTTTTCCTTTCCGGGGTTTAAAGTTGTCCATTTTTTGCGAATAAAAAAGATATTCGCTTGATTTGTAAGAACGAACCATTTCAACTTCCACTTCATCAATTTTGTGGTGACGCATCACTGAATCCCAAAACTTGTTTTGATCAGCATTTGAGTAATAGTTATCCCTGAATGCCCAATCGTGGGTTTTTTTAGCGTTGCTTATGGTTTCTTCCAGCGTGTCGGCATAGTTTAAATTGCGGTAAGTGAAGCGAAAACGACGGCCATCATCCCTTTTAAACTTTTTCTTGTAAGCCCCAAACTTCCTGTCCGGTTCGTGGACAACCTCGTATCTTCCGTTTTCATTTTTTTCGTACAGTTTTCCTTCCTGAATAAACTTATTAATCCGGTACATTACAATGTAAACAGGGTCGTCTGCGTGGGCAAGTGTATAATTATCTTCTTCACTCAAATATCCCATTGATTCCTTTTCGTAAAGCCTGTGCATATAATGGTCGAAGGAATGCCCCCATTCGTGGCCAATGGAGCCATCGCCGCGTTTACGTGTAAGGTTAATAACCGTTCTGTGTCTTTCGTAATGTGCTGCCGCAGCATTTTTACCGCCTTTTCCACGTGCGCCAAAGGCAATGCCCAGGTTTGAGTAGTTGTTTACGGTAATGGGATCGATATTCAGGATTTCGTGCATGTCGGCCATTGCAGCCAAAAAATGCCTGATGTGCTGCTTAACCTCTTTCATGGTTACGGACACACCTAACTGCACTCCGGTATAGCCAAAAATATCGATGATGTTTTGTTCGTTGATCAGGTCGTCGGAAATGGTTAGCCCGCCTGTTCGTTTAATGTAATTTAGCGGGATAGCCGAATTAATAACCAGCTTATCCGGGTCGGCTTTGGTTTCCTTTTTTTCTTTTTTACCAAACGCCCAATCCCAATTTGGCGGGATTACCTTTGCATCGTCAGGCGTTTTGTTCATTTCCT
>JAGYOI010000454.1 GCA_018399395.1 Prolixibacteraceae bacterium | reverse complement strand
ATTCTTGATTAAATATTTTAAAACTTAAGGTGTTTAACCGAGCGGCCATTGTCACGAATAATCTTCATCGCTTTAATGCCAATTTCGAGGTGGTCGGTAACGAACTTTTTAGTAACAAATTCATCGCTTTTTTCAGTTTTAACCCCCGACGATATCATGGGTTGATCTGACACCAGCAGTAAGGCACCCGAAGGTATTTTATTGGCAAACCCGGCTACAAAAATTGTTGCTGTTTCCATATCTATGCCCATTGCCCTGGTTGCCCTGAGGTACTCCTTAAATTTTTCATCATGTTCCCAAACGCGCTTGTTGGTAGTGAAAACTACACCTGTATAATAGTCGCGCTCAAAATCACGTATGGATGTTGAAACAGCCCGTTGGAGGTTAAATGCCGGCAATGCAGGTATTTCTGGCGGAAGATAATCATCTGAGGTGCCATCGTGCCTGATGGCAGCAATGGGTAATATGAGGTCGCCCAATTTATTTATTTTTTTTAAACCCCCGCATTTTCCAAGAAAAAGAACGGCCTTGGGTTCAGCAGCACTTAAAAGGTCCATAACCGTGGCAGCATTGGGACTTCCCATACCAAAGTTTACAATGGTTATGTCTTCGGCTGTGGCGTTGGGCATGTTTCGTTCCTCGCCAACAACAGGCACATTAAATCTTTTGGCAAACATTTCAACATAATTCTGAAAATTAGTGAGTAAGATGTATTTGCCAAAGTCTTCGTTTTTTAACCCGGTATAGCGGGGAAGCCAGTTTTGTACAATTTCTTCTTTCGATTTCATAATGCAAAAAATTCATTTGAAGAACCACATGCAGTAACGACAAAAATACAAATAATCCATCACGCAGGTTGGTTTAAAATAATTAGTTTTGAACCAAATTTGTTCATGCAATGCCAATTAAATTACCAAAACTGAATTTTCCGGATGCTGATTTGCGCTTTAAAGAAATAAGTAGCAGAATTTATGTGTTTGATGAATCGAGAAAAAAATATGTGGTTTTGACACCGGAAGAGTGGGTGAGGCAACGCTGTTTGCATTATCTCAGCAATCATAAAAACTATCCGGGAAGTTTGCTAACGGTTGAAAAAGGCATCAGGGTTAATAACCGGGAGTTTCGATATGATATTGTTGCATACAGTAAAGCTGCGAAGCCCGTTTTATTGGTTGAATGCAAGGCTCCGGAGGTAAAGATTGACCAGAAAGTGTTTGATCAGATTGCCGTTTATAACTTCGAACTCAAAGTGCCGTATTTACTTGTTACCAATGGGCTAAGCCATTATTGTTGCAAAGTAAATTTTGATTCGCGAAATTATAACTTCTTGCGGGAAGTACCGGATTACTCTGAAGTGATATAAAAGGTTTCGCCCTTTTACCATTAACGTATTAATTTAACTTACATTGCTACGGGTAAATTTGACGATGAAAAAGTATGTTTGCATTCGTTGAGTAATTTTTGGAACTTTTAGAAATGAGGCAATCAAAATCAAAACAGATAAAGCAAAGAGCCATTGAGCTGGGTTTTCAGGCTTGTGGCATTGCTCCGGCCCGGAGGTTAGATGAAGAGGAAGAACATTTTAAAAATTATCTGGCATCAAACTATAACGGGAAAATGGGGTACATGGCCAACCATTTTGAAAAAAGGTTTGACCCTGCAAAGCTTGTTCCGGGCGCAAAGTCGGTGGTTGTGGTATTACTGAATTATTTCCAGGG
>JAGYOI010000453.1 GCA_018399395.1 Prolixibacteraceae bacterium | reverse complement strand
AAGTGTTTCCCTAAACGTGGTTTTCACCGATACACTGTCCATTACAGCATCAACAGCCACTCCCGCCAAATGCTTTTGCTCTTCGAGCGGAATACCCAGTTTATTAAAAGTATCAAGCAACTCCGGATCAACCTCATCGAGGTTTTGCGGCTGGTCTTCTTTCTTTTTGGGTGCTGCGTAATAGCTTATGGATTGATAATCGATGGGCGGAATGTTAAGATGTGCCCAGTTGGGTTTTTTCATTTCCAGCCAATTTCGGTAAGCTTTTAACCTGAAATCAAGCATCCATTCGGGTTCACCTTTTTTAGCCGAAATAATGCGAACAACATCTTCGCTGAGGCCTTTCTCGATTATATCTTGTTCTATATCAGTGACAAAACCGTACTTATACTCCTCGTTTGTTACTTTCTCTAATATCTTATCTTGTTCTGTCATATAGTATTATATTTGAAGTCTGGTGATTTAAATAACAACCAATTTACCAGACTGTTTAAAAAATGTTGCAAAGATAGTAAAGTAGTCCTATTTTTGCCCCTTTAAAATGTATTTCATACCATAACATCCGATATAAAATGGCTGATAACGAACGCAAAGTAACATCAATTTCCGAATTAGGCGAATTTGGTCTCATCGACAGGTTAACAAATAAAATAAAGATAAGAAACGCTTCAACTTTGAAGGGGATAGGCGACGATGCCGCCATTATTGACGCTAAAGATAAAAAGGTGGTTGTAACAACCGATCTGCTTACCGAAGGCATCCACTTCAACCTGATGTATGTACCGCTAAAACACCTTGGCTATAAAGCAGTTGTGGTTAACCTCAGCGATGTGGCAGCCATGAACGCCGTGCCCACACAAATTACGGTTTCCATAGCAGTATCATCGAAATTTTCGGTTGAAGCCCTTGAGCAAATTTATGAAGGCATGGAGCTGGCCTGCGAAAAATATGGTGTTGACCTTGTGGGTGGGGACACAACCTCGTCGATGACCGGCCTGGTAATTAGTGTTACAGCCATTGGTATGGCCAAAGAAGATGAGTTGGTTTATCGCAACGGTGCTCAAAAAAACGACCTTATTTGTGTAACCGGCGATTTGGGCGGTGCTTACATGGGACTCAACCTTCTTGAACGCGAAAACCGGGTGTTTAAGGACAACCCCAATGTTAAGCCTCAACTCGAAGGATACAATTATATACTGGAACGACAGCTCAAACCCGAAGCCCGCACCGACATGAAAAAGATTTTTGAAGAATTGAAGGTAAAACCAACAGCAATGATGGACATATCGGATGGCTTATCGTCGGAAGTGATGCACATTTGCAGCGACTCGGGCGTGGGGGCAAAAATATACGAAGAAAAAATCCCGATGGACAACGAGACCAAAGGCCTTGCTGAAGAAATGCACATTAATCCGATTGTTGCAGCACTTAATGGTGGCGAAGACTACGAGCTGCTGTTTACGGTTCCGATTGCCGACCACGATAAAATCCGTAACCATCCCGATATTACCGTAGTTGGCCATATTGTAGATGCATCGGAAGGCACCAACCTGGTAGCCATGGGAGGCACCGAGATAGAGCTTACCGCGCAGGGGTGGAATGCGTTGAAGGAGGAGTAGGCTTAGGTTAAGGCTGAGGCTGAGGCTAAGGTTATCACCTTCGCATAAAGCTACGATGATCGAAGGAGGTTGAGAAGTGGCAGTGGCAATGGCAAAACAAT
>JAGYOI010000452.1 GCA_018399395.1 Prolixibacteraceae bacterium | reverse complement strand
GGGCCTTTTCAACATCATCAACGGTTTTAACCAAAGCGAGCAACTCGTGCATAAATTTACCTTCGTTAACATGTTTAACCCATTCGGGTGAATTATTGTCAAGAAAATCTTCATAGTTGCGCCTGAGCTTCAGGCTTTCGAGTGCATTTTTTTTCCGGGCAAAATGAACCGACAAGTCAACTTCATTGTGCTTTTCTTTTCCCTTATCAGGATAACCAGATAAAACACCCGTTTCAAAACAACCATCGGCATATTCAGCAAGGGCTATTTCTGATGATAAGTTTTCAATTGAATCGAACATCATGGTGTTTGCTGCAAAATCAACCTTCCCGTTCTTTTTGGGTTTCGAAGCTTTTGAAAAAACATAAAGTCCGTCAACAGCTCGTGTAAATGAAACATACAAAAGATTAATGGTATCAACAGCCGACAAAAGAAGTTCGCTGTAATATTCACGGCTAAAAAGCGAAGTTTTAAGCTTATCGGAGAACTTCACAGGCAAAGCCGGAAATTGTTTGAATGGCGTGTTATCGGTTGGGCACCACAAAATATTGCTTTGCCTTGAAGAAGGTTTGAATTCCCAATCGCAAAATGGTAAAAGCACAACCGGGAATTCCAGTCCTTTTGATTTATGAACAGTAAGAATACGAATGGCATCGCGTGAAGCGGCCATCTGCACTTTCACTTTTGAGCCATGCTGTTCCCACCACTCTAAAAATTTGTGCATATTTCCGCTTTCCCGTTTCGAAAAATCGCCAACTGTATCTTTCAACGATTGAATAGCCGCCTGTTCTCCTTCGAGATAGTCGAGGTTGTAGGTTTTAACAAGTTCTTCGATAAAATTAGAAATAGAAAGGTTGGACCAATTTTTCACAATCGCATTATCGTTTTCAGGGTTGAAAAAAGGAAAATATTCTTCCTTTACACTTTCTGAAAAGAACTTTTCATCTTTTTGCACCTCAAACAACATGCTTTGCTGACCACCCGGGTTCACCCGCCGGGGCAACCGTCCTTCACGCTTCAGGTGCGGAACTACATGTGTTGAAAATTCATATACAACAGTAGCTTTTACAACCTCATCCGAGGGTTTCACAATATGTTGCATTAAGCCAATAATAAGTTTTACTGCCGGGGATGTGTAAATAAACAACGAATCGTCGGAAACGACTTCGAAATTATACCCTAAACTAATTTTTTTCTGGTTCAACAGTGCATCGGCAACCATTTTTCCTTCAAAGTTACGACGTACCAGCACGGCAATATCACCGGCCCTAAACCCCTTATCCTGAACCTGTTTTACAGCTTCAACCACCCGCGAGAGTGTTTCATTATGATACGCTTCTTTATCCTCTTCTTCTTCAATAAACTGCAACTGCACATAGCCCCCTTTTTTTCCCTGTGTTACTTTTTGCTCAACATCGTCATACACCTGCAAAACCGTTTCGTTATAATTATCAGGTAATATTTGAGCCGCTTCTTCAAACTGGGCATTCAAATAATTTTGCACCCATTCACTCCCCTTGCGGAAAAAAGTATTATTAAATTCGATAAGGTTTTCACAGCTCCGCCAGTTCTGCTGCAATTTGCGTTCTTCAATACTAAAAGTAGCCAGTTCCTGCTGAATTTGTTTGTTCAGTAACTGCCAGTTGCTGTTTCGCCAACGGTAAATCGATTGCTTTACGTCGCCTACAATTAAATTAGGGTTATTCTCGGCCATTGAATTTATTACCAGC
>JAGYOI010000451.1 GCA_018399395.1 Prolixibacteraceae bacterium | reverse complement strand
GCCCGGCAACTGACGGGTTTGTAGCAAAAGAATTGAGGATTGGAAATAAGGTGCGGAGCACCGGAATATTCGATTTTTTTTTTCAAAATAAAAAATGTGTATATTTTTAGTTACTAATCAGTGTCAAATTTATAAAATCAATTTTTACTAAGAACTCTTTCTGTTATGTGTTAATAAGTTTCTGGATTTATGGGTTCTAAAGCTGATGATTTAGTGTTATTAACATTTGGTTTTAACTATTCCTGCAAATATCTAATTTTCTATTACATAATTTTCGAAAATCTATTGTTATGAACAATTTGGGCGATTTCGGTTTGATAACTTGATATTCAAATACATGGTAATTAGCAACTAAGGATATATTTTTACTCCATGTCGAAAGAGTACCAGGAGTTACATATGGTTATTGCCGCACTCATTCAGAAAGTTGATGAGTTGACGCTTGAAAATGCGGAGTTAAAAAATCGTTTGTCCAAGTACGAAACCCCAAAAAACAGCAACAACAGTTCCATTCCCCCATCAAAAGATGAAAACCGCCCTCGACGCAGGAGCTTGCGCGAACAAACCGGGCGCAAGGCTGGTGGGCAAAAAGGAAGAGAAGGCAATACGTTAAAAATGGCCGAAGTTCCCGATACGGTTGAATGGCACATGCCCGGTTACTGCAATTGCTGCGGGGCAGATGTTTCAAACGTTCCGCATGAATTTGCAGGAAAAAGACAGGTGTTCGACATCCCCGAAATAAAAGTTCACGTAACCGAACACCAGGTGTTCAAAAAACGGTGTACCGCTTGCGGGCATGAAACAACAGGCAGTTTTCCCTCGCAGGCCAAAGCCCCGGTGAGTTATGGCAACAATATAGAAAGTTTGATAGGCTACCTGCACACCAGGCAATATATCCCATTCAAACGGATGCAGGAATTTTTCAACCATGTGTTGCATGTACCAATAAGCGAAGGCGGGATACATTACTTGTTGGGCAAACTGGTAAAAAAAGCCAAACCTGCATACGAAATGATAAAAAACAAATTGGCCCTGGAAAAGGGCGGTTTTATTGGTAGCGACGAAACAGGGGTAAAAGTTGGGGGCGACAAATATTGGGCATGGACATGGCAAAATAATGAAGCGACTTTTATCACCATAACAGATAACCGGGCACAAAGGAGCATCACAGAAACCTTTGGGACAGGGTTTGAAAATGCCGTATTGGTGCACGATTGCTGGAAAAGCCATTTTAACACACAGGCAATGTCCCATCAAATATGTATGGCACACTTGCTGCGCGATTTAAACTACCTCACAGAAAGGTACAACCATAAATGGAGCAGTACTTGCAAAACACTTTTCAAAACCGCTTTAAGTTTAAAAAACCAAATGAGCGGTACCGATTATTTTATCCCCCAACCTAAAAGGTCGTTGATAGAAAAACGATTGGACAAGTTGCTGGAATATAGTTTGCCCACCAAACATGAAGAACTTATTTCTTTTCAGAAAAGACTGGTCAAATACCGCCAATACCTGCTTACATTCCTGTACCATCAAAAAGTGCCGCCCGATAATAACGCTTCCGAAAGGGCCATCAGGAATATAAAAGTGAAACAAAAAGTGTCGGGACAGTTCAAGTCCCCAAACGGAGCATTCATTTTTGCCGTACTCCGTTCAATTACAGATACAGTCATTAAAAACAAACAAAACATTATCTGTTCTTTAAATACTATTGCTAATTTGCAAACTGATTA
>JAGYOI010000450.1 GCA_018399395.1 Prolixibacteraceae bacterium | reverse complement strand
AATCGCGGTATTCGAGCTGATTGTCAATTGTCAATCGAATTTTCCCGTCGCCCGATACATAATAATGGCGGTAATAGCTGTTTAGCAGTACAGGTTTCATAGATAAAACCGTAGAACGGACATCTTCCGGTAAACCAGAATGAGCAACCGATTTAATCAACTCTGCTTCAGTTCCTATTTCAGAAAAGTCAACCGGGTTCAAGCCCCACGACTTTTTGGTATTAAGATACCCTTTTTTTAATTTAAATTCAAGTACGGAGAGTGTAACCTTCTGCCTTAATTCTCCGTACCAACGCACCCTCACTTTCCATCGATTTCCCACACCGAACATGTTATCAAAAAAACAGTCGAGCCCCGGTGTATCGAAATAGACATTGTTTACACGCCTGGGTGGATACGACTGCCGGAATAAAGCAGGATTCTGCCGTATGAGCATCTGAATATGCCCCCGGTAATTCTCACCCGCAGTATATTTCCTTTCGTACCTGTATTCCTTAAGTGCCGTATAGCCCTGTAACATGGCTAAAATGCTTTGTTATCTACAAATGAAACCTGTGTATCCGACGCTATATTATTTAGGCGATCTTTAAAATCCTGCAGGCTTTTAGAATTCTTTACCTCAATCCAATATGAAGTTTCAATCGTATCATCCGTTTCATCGTAGCGGCTGAGGTGCCCGGCTTTAAAACAGGAATCAACCAACTCTCCGATGAGAGTCAGGCTGGGTTTATTTTTCCCTGAACCGCTTACCGTAAGGAAAAGGTTTTGTTGCTTCGGCCTTTTAACAAAAAAGTACCTTGCCCATATAATGGCCAACAATATCATAAAAGCCACCACTGTGATAACCCGTTGATTTGCCCCGAGTCCTAACCCGATTGAAATGGTAAAAAACAGGTAAGCCAGTTCTTCGGGTTCTTTAATGGCCGAACGAAAACGCACGATGGAAAGTGCACCTACCAAGCCCAATGACAAAGCCAGGGACGACTTTACAATGGAAATGATCAGCATAGTGGTGAAACCAATAAGAAAAAAATTGGCCGCAAAAACTTTACGCCCGGAAAGGCTTTTGGCACATCTGGCATAGGTTAATTCAAGGATAGTCGTTAAAATCAGCACAATAACAGCATTGGCCATAAAATCCCAGACGTTAATCTGAGAACTCTCGGTAATTAAAAACCGTTGAAACAAATTCCATTTATCCATAGTTGTGTTTTCTAGTAAAATCTGCTGGAAAGATCCCTTTCCTGCCCGTAAATCGTTCGGTTATTAAAAGTTAAAGTCGATCCTTCTTCTATTAAATGAATAAAGAGGTATTTCTTTAAAAAAACATTTTCTGTATGGATGGTAGCGGGGCCGTATTCCGGTTTTTTACAAAAAGCAACTAAGCCGTAAGTAACATTCTCAAGTTCAGAATTGCTTATATTAACTTCCGAATTATCTTTGGAAGCAACACCGATATTCGCTCCGTCAACCGAAAAGGAAGTAACCACTACTTTAGACCCTTCGCCACAGCTAATCCCTTTATCGCCAGCATCAGAAACTGAACAATCACTTAATGACACCATGCTTCCCGAGAAATCAACGGCATCATCGCCTAGCCGTAAAAACTGCGATGACACAATTTCCCCTATACAAAAGTCGGAATCAAATGCATCGGCATACGTCTCTTCAAAGACACAATTGTTGATCAGGAAATCTGAACGGACAATATTCAGTGCATCATCACAGTTCACATTTTTTTC
>JAGYOI010000045.1 GCA_018399395.1 Prolixibacteraceae bacterium | reverse complement strand
ACTTTCATTATTGCCTAAATAGCTTGCGTCAACCTGTTTCATGTTAAGCGTTGGTGACAATGTAAACTCCCCCGAACGATAAAGGCCAATACCTGCAGGGTTTATACTTGATGATATAAAATCTCCGCCCACGGCTCCAAAGGCACTGCCCATGGCAATTGAACGGGCTGTACCGCCATACTCAGTTTGCGAATAACGTAAAGCATCATAAAAATCCTGTGCAAATGCTACATTTACCAGTAGGAGTGTCAATATGGTTGCAATATATTTCATTTCTCAAAGGTTTAATTATACAAAAAAGTTATTTTAAGTCTCTTTTCAATTGATTGATTAGCGTCTGCGGCCTGACGAGCTGCTGCCCGAACGGCTTGAACTGCTTCCTGATGATCGTGAGCTGCTTCCGCTTGAATAACTGCTACTGCGTGTAGAACGCGAACTACTGCCACTGGAATAGCTGCTTCGGCTAGACCTTGAGCTGCTTCCGCTTGAGTAGTTGCTACGGCTTTGTGAGCTGCTGCCTGACGAGTATGATTTACTTCGGGTAGGCGTGCTTCGTGTGCCGCTACTGTAGCTTTTAGTTGGGGTTTTAGTGCGTGTCCGGTAAGTTGCACTTTTCGATGACCTTTCCGTTGACGGTATTGAGTATGAACTCCGTGAACCTGATGAACGGGTGTTTACACTTTGTGAACTACGGTTGTTGCTCCGGTTGTATGTTGCACGCGTGTTGGTACGCGGCTTGTTATAACTCGGGGTATAGTTTCTGCTACTTGTAGTAGAACCAGTAGATGCAGAGCTGTATGTACTTCTTACATTCCTGCGCGGTGTTGTAATGACATTATTTGTTCTTGATGAACCTGTTTTTGCCTCTGAGCTGACATTTGCTGGACGGGCAGAAGGTGTTGACCTTCTTTTCTCCATAACAACAGCACGTTCACTACGTGTTGCAGTACTGGCCGATTTTTGTGCTAATTCTGAATCGCTGCCATTGACAACACTTCTACGGCCTGATGTTCTGACCGACTTGTTAAGTGTTTCATCGTTACGGTAATCACCGGCTGTACTTCTTCCCCCGGCTACACCACCACCGCTGTAAGTTGTATTTGGCCTTCTTGAACGGCGGTTGCTTTTTTCGTAGTCTTTATTGTCAACATAGTAGCGTGGGTAATAATTGCCATAATAGCTGCCATAGTAACCATATGGCCTGTAATGGCTGTAATAATAAGGTGAATGCCAGCGATTGTAATACCATGAACTACTGTAATAAGGAGAATAACCCCATGATGAGTAACCCCATGATGAATACCCCCAGGGATCATAATACCATGGGTCGTAATGCCATGTGTTCCATCTATGATAACTTGAATAATAAGGTGATCCCCAGCCCATATTAAATGACATGTTTACGTGAGGGTCGTAGTAATACGGATCGTGAAAACGTCTGATTCTGTCGGAATACGACATCTCATCATTGATATAATAATTATTTACAACGTATTCACCGTTATTCTCGTCTGGTATGAAAATTGTATCCTGTCCTTCACCCTGTGTGTTGCTAAGGTTATAAGCCTGAACTTCGTTGTACCAGTCAGGTTCTTCCTCGGCATATATATAATTATCAAGCGTTTTAGAACCTTTTTTGTCTTTGCCTAATTCGCTGATGATTACAATGTTGTCGTCGGGTTTGGAGTTTTGTTCTAACTCTGCGAGCTCTTCATTGCTGATTTGGGTAACATCGTCGCCCGGCCAGTAATAAAGGTCATCAACATAATTGCCTGCTGTTTGCGTGTTGGTGCTGCAAGCTGTGGCAATTAATGCTGCAATTGTGATGATGATTAAGTTACGTTTCATAAGTTGTCCTCCTTAGGCTTTATATTTTTGTATTTTTGTGCTTTATTTGTATTTTTTATTGTATTACAAATTAAACAAATACTATACCAAAAGAAAAGATATGGCGAAGGAATTAACTTCAATGAGTGAAAATTATTCACAATGGTACAACGATCTGGTGGTTAAAGCCGATCTTGCCGAGAATTCAGCCGTTAGGGGCTGTATGGTTATAAAACCTTATGGTTATGCAATTTGGGAAAAAATGCAGGCCCAGCTTGATAAAATGTTTAAAGAAACAGGCCATGTAAATGCCTATTTCCCTTTATTTATTCCAAAGTCTTTTTTTAGCAAAGAAGCTGCCCATGTTGAAGGGTTTGCAAAAGAATGCGCTGTTGTTACGCATTACCGGTTGAAAAATGATGAAGACGGAAACGGGATCGTTGTTGACCCGGATGCAAAGCTTGAAGAGGAGTTAATTGTCCGCCCGACTTCGGAAACAATAATCTGGAACACTTATAAAAACTGGATACAATCGTGGCGCGACCTTCCGATTTTATGTAACCAGTGGGCTAACGTGGTTCGTTGGGAGATGCGTACACGTTTATTTTTGCGTACCGCTGAATTTTTATGGCAGGAAGGACATACTGCCCATGCAACGAAAGAAGAGGCTATAGAGGAAACATACAAAATGGTTAATGTATATGCCGATTTTGCTGAAAAATACATGGCTGTGCCGGTAATTAAAGGTCATAAATCTGAAAATGAACGTTTTGCCGGGGCATTAGATACCTTGTGTATTGAAGCTTTAATGCAGGACGGAAAAGCCTTACAGGCGGGCACATCTCACTTTTTGGGACAAAATTTTGCGAAAGCATTTGATGTGCAGTTTGCTAATAAAGAAGGTAAATTAGAGCATGTGTGGGCTTCGTCATGGGGCGTATCTACCCGCTTAATGGGGGCGCTTGTTATGGCACATTCTGATGACAATGGTTTGGTATTGCCTCCAAAACTTGCCCCTTTTCAGGTAGTTGTTGTTCCAATTTATAAAAAAGATGAGCAACTGTCGCAAATATCTGAAAAGGTTGAAGCGATTATTGAAAAGCTACGGGCTAAAGGCATATCGGTGAAATACGATGATAGTGATGCTAAAAAGCCGGGATGGAAATTTGCCGAGTACGAGCTTAAAGGTGTTCCTGTACGGTTGGCTATCGGGCCACGCGATATTGAAAACGGAACCGTTGAAGTTGCCCGTCGTGATTTGCTTTCAAAAGAGGTGGTCAATATGGACGGAATTGATGACTATATTGAAAACTTATTGGATGATATTCAGAGTTCAATTTACAAAAAGGCCTTTGACTATCGGGCAGATCGTACAACCGAGGTTGATACCTGGGATGAATTTAAAGATGTGCTGAATACTAAAGGTGGCTTTATTTCGGCACACTGGGATGGTTCGCCCGAAACGGAGCAAAAAATTAAAGAAGAAACCAAAGCAACCATTCGTTGTATCCCGCTCGATGCTAAAGAGGAAGAAGGTAAATGTATTTATACCGGAAAACCATCGAACAAGCGTGTGTTGTTTGCTATAGCTTACTAGTTAAAGATCGTTAGATCGTATATAAAAAACCGTTGAGATATTAAATTTCAACGGTTTTTTTAGTTTTATGTGTAGTGTTTTTGCTAAATATTCGACATGCCGGCTAAAAATGCGGTTCCAAATACAATTGATACAAATACAGAAATTACAATACCTATTAAAACCCAAATTAATGCTGCCTTGGCAAAATTTGCTTTGTTTGGGTTGGCACCGGAGCCAAAAGCCCACACAAAGAGCATAATAATGTTGATTAGCGGAATGGCCAGAATTAAAATAGTAAGTACCCAATCACTTGTTTTTACTACACTTGAATTGTTTTGAACAGGAGTGTTTTGATTTTCTTCCATAGGTTTAAGAGTTTTTTCCTACTCGTATGGCTTTTCGGTTACGCCCCGTTATTTTGCAATGGTTTCTGGACTCCATTTTTTACACACAATTTAAAAAATTTATATGATAATTAAAAATTGGAGTGTAATTAACTCAGGGCAAACGCTTTTCCCATATATCTTAAATAATCTACTCTACTGGCTTGAAAGCTTAAATGCATCTATTCTGGTAATAAGCTAATTAACTTGCTACTATGATTATTGGTTTTGCTTATTTATTTCCAATAGTGTCCGGTTAAAATAAATAAAATTGGGCTAAAGCCCCTGTTTTATAAGGCTTTCAATAGCCCCGGGCTTAAGCCCGGGGTAATTGATTTACATCTACGAATCTGGGCTTTAGCCTAATCTGATAATCAGTGCTTTAAACTGAATTCGCAAAGCATTTTAATATTTTTTGTCATTTACCGGACAACAATGATTTATTTCTTAAATCAATGATTTTAAATATTGCCCCTGCCCACTCATTATCGGCATTAAGGCTTTCAACCATAACCAATTTTTCACCGCCTTTTTCAATAAACATTTTTTGGTATTCGTATCCAATTTCTACCGTTGTTTCAAGGCAATCGGTCACAAAAGCCGGGGCTGCAACCAGAACCCTTTTTTGCCCTTTGTTAACTAATTTTATCAATGTTTTATCGGTAAACGGGGTCATCCAGTTTCTTGACAAACGCGACTGAAACGAAGTAGAGTAGGAGTTTTTTGTTAAGCCCAGGCGCCCTGCTAATTGGCGTGTTGTTTCGTAGCATGTGGCCTTGTAGCAAAAGTTGCCGTGCGCAGGCATTTCCTCAGTGCAATGGCACGACGATACTGCTACGCCCGGGTGGGTTTTTTCCAGTTGCCGGTTGGGCAGTCCGTGATACGAGAATAATACATGATCGTAGTCCTGGGGCTGGTACGCTTTAACTTTTCGGGCAAATGCATCGATAAATGCCGGGTGGTCATAAAACTGGCTAATGGTTTCTACCGTAGGGATAACATTCCACTTACTAATGTATTTCCAAACGGCCTGTATGGCCGTTCCGCTGGTTGATGATGCATATTGCGGGAAAAGGGGCAGGATGATAATTTTATCGTATTGTTCTTGTTTGATGCTTTGTAAGGCCTTCGCTATTGACGGGTTTTGATAGCGCATGGCAATAAAAAAATCAGTGTCTTTTGCTCTTTTCTCTTGAAGTTTCTTTTGTAATTCAAGTGTATTTGTGACCAAGGGCGAACCTTCGGGTGTCCACAGCCGCTTGTATAGTTTTGTCGATTTTGGTGCCCTGAATGGCACAATAATCAGGTTTACCAATATTTTTTGCAATACCCATGGTAGGTCAATTACCCTGCGGTCGTTTAAAAACTGACGCAAATACCGGCGTACCGCTTTCACTTTTGGTTCGTCGGGTGTGCCAACATTGATGAGTAAAACAGCTGTTTTTGACATGAGATTTATTTTTCGAGAAACATTAATAATGTATAATCGTTTTGAGTAGCTTTTTACTCGGCACGGGTCATGGTTAATTGTCCATGATGTATACCTTTAATGCTGATGAGCTGGTCGGCCATTTCTGTTAACTTGTGCGCTATTCCTTTAATAGCAATTATTTCAAGGGTGTTGTTTTCACTGAGCATTATTTGTTGCGAGGATAATGTTTCGCTAAAAAAGCTTTCACGAATTTCGGCAATGTGGTTTAGTATTTCTCTTTTGTGCGGATCGTAGAACAGGGTTATAGAGCCAGCGACGATATTATCGCATTGCCATTTGTGTTCTACCATATTCTTGTTAATGAGGTGACGAATGGCCTGTGAGCGGTTTGAAAACCGGTTGTTCTTAACGTATCCGTCAAGTGCTTCAAGTAATTCCTGCTCAATTGATATTCCGAAACGGGTAACAGACATAATAAACGGGTTAGGGTTATTGAATATCAAAGATAGCAGTTTTCTTATACTAATCATCCATGGTATTCAGTTAGTTGATCATGCTCGTTTCATGCATGAAGGGCAAACGATTAAATAGCGTGGCAATTAAATACAAAAAAAAGAATGTCAACCACCAAAGATTGACACTCTTTTTTTGTTTGAAAATGATTTTGATTAAATGTTGCTATGATTAAATATCTTCTTCATCGAACAAGTGATCGCTTAATCTTTGCAAGGTGTCTTTTTTGTATTTGCTGTTAATCAGTATCGACATGTTGTACTGACTACCACCATAAGAAATCATACGTACCGGTATACCTTCAATAGCCTCAAATACTTGCTTTGAAAATACTTTTTGTTCCGAGATCATATCACCAACAACACAAACAATGGTATGTTCGCGGTCAACCTCTACGTCGCCAAATTCATTTAGTTCATCAAGGATCTGGTTTAAGTATTGATCATTATCAATCGTTAGTGAAACTGAAACCTCTGAAGTGGCAATCATGTCGATTGCAGTTTTATATTTTTCAAATACTTCAAATACGGCGCGGAGAAAACCGTATGCCATCAACATCCGGTCTGAAAGTATTCGTATGGCAATGATATTATCTTTTGCGGCAACGGCTTTAAGTCCTTCAATTGTTTTATCGTTCGAAATAAGCGTACCACTATCCTTCGGATTCATCGTGTTTTTTAGACGTACCGGGATGTTAGCTTCACGGGCAGGCAAAATGGTGAGCGGGTGTAAAATTTTTGCGCCAAAATAAGCCAACTCGGCAGCTTCTGTAAACAGCAAATTGTCAATTTTTTGAGTTTTGTCTACATAACGCGGGTCGTTGTTGTGGAAGCCGTCAATATCTGTCCAAATCTGTACTTCTTCGGAACCGATTGCTGCACCTATTAAAGTTGCCGTGTAGTCGCTGCCACCACGTTGCAGGTTGTCAATGTCTCCATAAATGTTACGGCATATAAAACCCTGCGTGATGTAAATTTGTTTGCCCTTGTTAAGCTCAAGAGCAGGTTTGATGAGGTCTTTAATAGCAGCAATGTCGGCTTGCTTGTCGGCATTAATGCGCATAAATTCAAGAGAAGGCAGCAGTGTGGCATCGTGGCCGTTTTCATTGAGCAGATACGTTACCAGCGCTGTGGAGATAAGCTCGCCCTGTGCCAGTATGACCTGTTCTTTTACGGGGCCAAATTCACCTTCGGCTTGATCTTCCAGCTTGTCGAAATGTTGGTCAATAATATCCTGACCTTTAGCCCTGAACTCAGTCGTCTCATACAAATCGGTAACAACTGTTGCGTATTTTGCTTTTAAATCGGCTATGATTTTATGGGCTTCTTCCTTCTTTCCTTCATATAAGCAGTTGCTTATTTCAACCAGGGTATTGGTTGTGCCTGACATTGCAGACAACACTACGATTTTCGGTTCTCCATCGGTTATAATATTCATTACCGATCGCATATTTTCAGGTGACCCAACTGAGGTTCCACCAAATTTGAAAACTTTCATCTCTTTTATGTTTTAAGTGTTTCCCAAAATTTTCATAAATATGACAAAATTACTTGTTTTCTGAAGATATTAAGTTTTTATTTTACGATTTCCAAACAAAAAGATAACATTTCGTCAGTGTTTTTCGTAAGCGGAATCAAATATTCCCTAGTATTTATGATTGTATTATTTGAAAACGTTAAAACAAGATAACAGCATTGAGTCATCAGGGAATTTCTTCTCGTTAAATATACGGTGAATAATTCATATATTTACTGCAATAATTATTTTACAGCCTCTCAAATTATATGTTGAAAGAGCGAATGGAATATTACCAGATTTCACAAAAAGTTCAGTTGTTGGGCGGTGATATTAGCGGATGGCTTTATGGGGTAATTGTAAACATCGAAAAAGATTTAATGGATAAGGGGATATTGAAACAGGAAATATCCGGCGGGTGCAGTACCAATTACGACCTGGTTGATTTTTAGTAATAATGGATTTAAAAACGGTAATAAATGCAGTCATACCACTCAAACGGCAAATTAATGTTAACTGGCGAATATCTCGTGCTGAAAGGGGCACAGGCATTGGCGCTGCCTGTACGTTTTGGCCAGGGCATGCAAGTTGAAGACGGTGGCGATGGTTGTATTCATTGGTCATCGACCATTAAAAATGAACCTTGGTTTGATGCTGTGCTTTCCTTGCCCGATTTTGATATTCTTTCAACTAATAATACTGAAGTTTCGCAGCGTGTGCAGCAGCTTTTAATGGTTGTCCGGCAGTTAAACCCCAATTTTTTAAGGCATTCTAATGGCGAAAACGTTCGTTCAA
>JAGYOI010000449.1 GCA_018399395.1 Prolixibacteraceae bacterium | reverse complement strand
TTTTTGTAGTACTTACTTTACTTTCTCTCCTCTTGTCTGCTATGGGACTTTATGGAATGATTACATATATGGTCGAAAAAAGAATCAAAGAAATCGGCATCCGCAAAGTAAACGGAGCCAAAATCTCTGAAATCTTAGCCATGCTGAACAATGACTTTGTAAAATGGGTAGCCATTGCTTTTATAATTGCCATGCCAATTGCGTACTACGCCATGTACAAATGGCTCGAAAACTTTGCTTACAAAACCGAACTAAGCTGGTGGATTTTTGCATTGGCCGGTTTGCTGGCATTGGGAATTGCGTTGCTGACGGTGAGCTGGCAGAGTTGGAGGGCGGCAACGAGGAACCCGGTTGAAAGTTTGAGGTATGAATAAAAAACCCCCTCTAACTCCCCCAAAGGGGGAGGATTTGGGATTAAAATAGTATGAACAGGATAATTTGACGATAAAAGAAAATAAAATCGAAAATCATGGTCAGGTTAAGAATTGCATTGCGAAGTATTTTTAAGAGTAAAACCGAATTGCTGATCAGTATCCTTGGATTGGGTATTGGCCTGGGTTGTGTCATGCTGTTGCTGATGCTGGCCATCCAGGAAAACTCGTTCGATCGGTTTATTCCCAATCATCATAGGGCATACCGGGTATTGCTGGGCGAAAATTGCACAACCCCATATCCCTTGGGGCAATCAATCAAAAACGATATACCAGGGGTGAAAGATGTTTTTCGGTACTATCAAATAGTCGAAGTATCGATAAACAACGAACCGGATCAAATAATACATGAAAGTAATTTTGCATTTGCTGATCCTTCAATTTTCAAAAACCTGGGTATTAAAATGATATACGGCCTGCCTGCACAAGCCGATTACGAAATGGCCATATCGGAAAGCATGGCACGAAAATTCTTCAACAATACAAATATTACAGGAGAATTAGTGTCAATGAAGTTAGATGAAGATTTCATCGACATTCGCATTTCAGGTGTATTTGAAGATTTCCCTTTCAATTCCACACTAAGCCCGAACTTTATCGCATCGGTTGATTTTTCAAAGCTGGTATTGGGTGCATCACAGAGGATACTGGGCGATTATTCACACGAGTTAAAAGATTACCGGAGTTGGAATACGAATTTTTATACTTACCTGTTTCTTGAACCGGGAGCAGAGGTAGAAACCATAACACAAAAAATGCAGGTCTATACTGCTTTTCTCGACCAAAAAAAATGGGAAGGAAAAGAATTGAGCCTTCAACCAGTCGCCGATATTTATTTCCGTTCCAATAATTTAAGCGGTAACTTCTTTAGTAAATCGGGAAATGTGAATGAATTGAAGTATTATCTGGGAATTGCCATTATCATACTTTGTATTGCCGCCATCAATTATATTTTCCTCACCAGGGCGAAAATTATAGGCAGGCTCAACGAACTAGGGACCAAAAAAGCATTAGGAGCCACAAGGGGCACTATCCGTAAGCAGGTAATGCTTGAGTCCAACATTACAGCTATACTCGCGATGGTGCCGGCTGCATTGGTAGTTGCCGCGGGTATTTCCTTTATCAATACCAACCTGGGCAAAGAGCTTGGAACAGGGGTGCTATCAATGTGGCAAACCTGGATGGCGTTATTTTTAATAATTCTGATAACCGGTTCTTTGTCGGGTTTTTTTATTGGAGGATCTGTCTCCCGGGTTTCCCCTGTTTTGCTGTTGTCGGGTCTCAGTTCCCGAAAAAGGAAGAAACATGATTGGGA
>JAGYOI010000448.1 GCA_018399395.1 Prolixibacteraceae bacterium | reverse complement strand
GGCTTTGGAAACACCATAATCATCAATGATATCAAGAAAACCCAAATTATTTTGAGTATAACGGCAAGCCGGTGATTTTAATCTCGTCAACGGAACATTACTTTGCCATGGTCAATCGGAAATTTGACTATGCTTCATACCTCGATTACCTTAAAAGTAGGGGCTTCAATGTTGCCTCGCTGATGAGCGGTATTTTTCTGGAACCATCAGGCGACAGCCAATGGGAAGACCTTTTAATCCCCTGGCAACGCAGTGCTGTTGAAGGCTATAAATATGGTGGCAATAAATTTGACCTGACAAAATGGGATGAAAACTATTTCGATCGACTTGAAGAAATTGTTGCTTATGCTTCTGAAAGGGATATTTTTGTGAATTATATCTTTTTTACCCCGTTTTTCGATGATCACAAGTGGCATGCAACACCCTTAAACCCTTCAAATAATGTAAATGCCGAGTTTGAAAAAATCCAACCATTCGACATTTATACACTAGATAAACACTTAGGTTTGCTGGATTTGCAGAAAGAACTAATTAGAAGGGTGACCCAGCGTCTTAAAAAATACCCGAATGTTTTTTACGAAGTTACTTTCGATGGTGGTGCCAATTGGACAAAACCTGATTGGCATCGATACATGTTTAACTATTTGTACGATAATATGGATGAGCCAAAGCAACTCATAGCCCAAAATGCAGGTAATGTTCGCGGCCCAATAAGTGAAGTATTCGAAAACGCCTCAGCCATTAGCTACAGGTTTACCAATGAAACTATGTTCGAACATGTTTACGGCAAAGGTTTACCGGTTTTCATGGGAGAACACACATTTTATCCTGGATGGGAACCTTTTGCACGCCGCCACGCCTACCATACGGTTTTAAGGGGTTGCGGTGCTTATACACATGTTGATTTTACTTACAATGCCCGTTACCCTTTGGGGAACAATGCTCCGTATCCCCGTTCTCTTTTTGGAGGTGGCCCTGAAGTACATCTTGGAATAGAAGCTTTGGCAAAAATAATGAATGACTGCGATTTTTATAAAATGTTACCCAATAAACAATTGATCACATTTACGAATACGTTGTTTGAAACAGCAGTTTTAGAAAATCCAGGAAATGAATACCTTGCTTATATCAGCGTAAACCCTGCAGGAATCAACTACAAGGTTAATTACAAAGGCTTTATAAAACCTCACAACGAGGGCTGGCACCACATAAAAGCAAACACGCGCGGAACTATACTATTTAAACTCGCCAATAAGGTAGTAGCTCAATCAACTACCAATGGGCAGTATAATCATACCGAAAAAATATGGTATAATGGTAAAGACCCGATACCCTTTGAATTGGAGTCGGTAATGGAAACCTACTGGGACGAAGCAAGGATCTTCATCGGGGCCGACACCCTTTATGAGGAAGCACTTACTAAAGACCTTTTACTTTGCACCGATAAAAAAACGCAGGGTGTTGAAGCGACCTATTATACCGGCGAGAAACTTGATGAAAAGAGGGTTTGGCGCGTAGAAGAGACACTCCACCATAAAGTAGTAAATCCATCGCCTTTTGTTGAGGAGAATCAGGTTAGGAAAACCAGCTTAAACTTTCTTCTCCCGGCAGGCAAATACCATTGTCAATGGATTGATGCCCAAACGGCTTCAGTGATCAATGAGTTTGAAATTGAACACACCGGTGGTCAATATTTATTCCGCAGTCCTGTGTTTGTTTTTGATATAATATTGAAAATAAAAAAATAAAAAA
>JAGYOI010000447.1 GCA_018399395.1 Prolixibacteraceae bacterium | reverse complement strand
TTTTGTAGATTTAACATTTAATTTTAACATAGATAACATTTAACATATCCGGATATGACATCAGAAAAATTCAACATTGATTCCCAGCAACTTGAAAGCGACCTAAACACGATAATTAGCAATGCCAAAACCATACACGACACCCCCGAAAACAAAAAGCTGGCACTGTCGTGTATCGACCTTACCACTTTAAACTCAACCGATACGGAAGAAAAGGTAAAAGCTTTTACCCAAAAGGTGAACGATTTTCCCAACCATTTTGAAGGCCTCGACAATGTGGCGGCTATTTGCATTTATCCCAACATGGTAAAAGCCGTAGAAGAAACCCTGCAACTCCCCGAGGTTAATATCGCTTCCGTTTCGGGCGGTTTTCCTTCATCTATGACTTTCACCGCTGTTAAGGTAGAAGAAACAAAACTGGCCATTGAAGCGAGAGCCGATGAAATAGATATTGTATTAGCGCTAAGTCACTTTTTAGCAGGTGAGTTTCAGGAAGCCCATAACGATATTGCAGCCATAAAAAATATTATGGGCGATGTGCACCTTAAAGTGATACTTGAAACCGGGGCGCTCGAAACACCCGAAAACATTTGGAAAGCTTCGATGCTGGCTATTAATGCCGGAGCCGATTTTATTAAAACCTCAACAGGTAAAATGAACCCAGCGGCTACGCCAATGGCAGCCTATGTAATGTGCCTGGCTATTGCTTATCATTACAAAGAAACCGGCGAGAAAATTGGTTTCAAACCGGCAGGCGGCATTTCAACACCCGAGGATGCACTGGTTTATTTGTCGATTGTGAAAGAAGTGCTGGGAGATGAATGGCTCAACCCAACCTTGTTTAGGATTGGTGCCAGCAGGCTCGCCAATAATCTGTTGAGCGATATTCTGGATAAAGAGGTGAAATATTTCTAAATAAAAAGGGCATGACCAATAAGAAAGTATTGCTTACACGGCGATTTCCGGAGATTGCCACCCAAATGCTGGAACAAGCTGGGTTTTCGGTTACAACAAGGGATACAGAAGAACCAATGTCGCAAGGTGAACTGGTAGCGCAATCGAAAAACCACGATGCTGTTTTGTGTACTTTATCAGATAAAATCAACACCGGTTATATCCGGCAAAATGCGCACCTCGATGTGATATCGCAATTTGCCGTGGGCTACGATAATATCGACATTAACGAGGCCAACAAACAAGGTATTCCCGTGGGCTATACCCCCGATGTGCTCACCGATGCCACGGCCGATGTGGCTTTTGGGCTTATGGTTGCTACTTCGCGTAAAATGTTTTACCTGCACAAAAGCATCATTAACGGGCAGTGGACTTATTTTAAACCGAACTCAAACCTCGGGATTGAATTAAAAAATAAAACGCTGGGTATTTTCGGGCTTGGCCGTATTGGCACCGAAATGGCCAAGCGTTGCCGTGGTGCTTACAACATGAACGTTATCTATCACAACCGACATCGGAATATCGATGCCGAAAAAAAGCTTGATGCCCGGTATGTGAGTTTTGACGAATTTCTTGCAAAAAGTGACGTGCTTTCGCTGCACTGTGCATTGAATGATGAGACTAAAGGGCTTTTTGACCGTTCGGCTTTTAAAAAGATGAAGCCGGGAGCGATTTTTATTAATACTGCCCGCGGACTGGTACATAACGAAGCCGATTTGATTGAAGCCCTGCGTGAAGGGGAAATATGGGGTGCCGGCCTCGATGTTACCAACCCCGAACCCATGAAAACCGATAACCCCTT
>JAGYOI010000446.1 GCA_018399395.1 Prolixibacteraceae bacterium | reverse complement strand
TCAAAGGCATTCTGCCCGGTAGATCCATCAAGTATAAGAAGTACTTCGTGCGGGGCATCGGGCACAACTTTTTGCATAACCCGTTTGATTTTCGAAAGCTCGTTCATCAAGTTCACTTTATTGTGCAAGCGTCCGGCCGTGTCGATAATTACCACATCGGCACCTTGTGATTTTGCTGAAGCAACGGTATCGTATGCAACCGATGCCGGGTCGGAGCCCATTTTTTGCTTAATAATTGGCACATCAACCCGTTGGGCCCATATTTCGAGTTGCTCAATAGCGGCAGCCCTAAAAGTATCGGCAGCACCAATAACAACTTTTTTACCGGCCTCCTTAAAGCGGTAGGCCAGCTTGCCAATGGTTGTTGTTTTACCAACACCATTAACACCAACAACCATAATCACATACGGCCCATCGGTTTTTGGGAGGTCAAAACCCGAAACATCTTCAGTATTGTTCTCTTCGAGCATCGAAGCAATTTCTTCCTTCAAAATTTCGTTGAGCTCATTAATCCCCATGTATTTATCACGGGCCACACGTTCTTCAATACGCCCTATTACTTTAATGGTTGTATTAACGCCAACATCTGAAGTGATCAACACTTCCTCAAGATTATCGAGCACATCATCATCAACCTTTGTTTTACCGGCAACAGCACGTGTCAGTTTCCCAAAAAAGTTTTCTTTTGTTTTGCTCAATCCTTCGTCGAGCCGCTCTTTTTTCTTCGATGTAAAACTTCCGAAAATACCCATGATACAATTTTTGGTGCAATATACTCAATGAATTTTAAAAATGAGTTATGCAATATATCTTAATTATACACCCTTAACATACAAAAAAAGCCTTCACCCAATACGGCAAAAGCTTTTTTTGTTAAATATCATTAACAGGAATTACTTTTTAAAGTGATCCTGAACTTCGTCGTTTGTTACAATACTTTCTTCGAAAGTATAAGCACCGGTCTTTTCCGATTTAACCATTTTGATCACTTTAGCGTGACCCCTACCGGCTCCTTTTTGTAATGATGCAACTGCTTTTTTAGCCATATCTTACTTATTTAATTTCTTTATGCACTGTAACTTTTTTCAATACCGGGTTATATTTTTTCAACTCTAACCGCTCGGTTGTGTTCTTACGGTTCTTAGTGGTAATATAACGTGATGTACCGGGCATTCCGCTATTTTTGTGCTCTGTGCACTCTAAAATAACCTGTACCCTGTTCCCTTTTGATTTCTTAGCCATTGCTTGTACTTTTTTTAAATGTTAGCAACTAAACCTTTATCCCGTGCACCTTTCAGTGCATTAGCCAAACCAATTTTATTAATGGTGCGAATACCGGCTGCAGATACATTTAATGTAACCCAGCGGTCTTCTTCGGGCAGGTAAAATTTCTTCTTGAACAAATTAGGATAAAACCTACGCTTTGTTCTGCGTTTCGAGTGAGAAACATTATTTCCCACCATCACTTTTTTTCCGGTTATTTGACAAACTTTTGACATGTCTTTATTGATTTACTCCGAACACTTTTTTCAAACAGATCGCAAAATAAGCACTTTTAAAAACAAATAGCAAGTAAAAGTGTAATTTATTTTGGCATCCTTTACCATTTTAATTTTCAGAGATTGAAAAAGATTGATTGCCTACGGCAGATTGAAATTAAAAAAGATTGATTAATAAGGGCTACAGTACGTTAGATTTTAGACATGAGATATGAGACTTTGTTTTTAATAAATTAAATATCAGCAATTTAGATAATTAAAA
>JAGYOI010000445.1 GCA_018399395.1 Prolixibacteraceae bacterium | reverse complement strand
CTCGCGCCAGGCCGATTTCTCCCCCTGGTTTGTGGGCGGGCTCGATAACAGCGTTATCTTCACCTCGTCGCGCGATGCCGCGCAGGGACGTAAAAAAAGTGCCATTACCGGCGAAAAAAACACCGACCTTTTCCGGTCTAATTTCGATGTGCAAAAACAGCGCTGGGAACGACCAAAACTCATTGAGGAAGATATGATCATTAATACCGGAGATGAAGAGGGTGCCGCTTCATTTTCATCGGACGGGACCACAATGTACTTTACCCGCTGCGAATTTGATAAAGAAAGCACAAGTGGTGCAGCCATTTACACGGCCACCAGAAGTAAAGACACATGGTCGGATGCTGAAAAAATGGGCATTATGCCCGATAGCCTTATTGCTGCCCACCCGTCAATCTCAAACGACGGGCTCACTATATATTTTGTTTCAAATATGGACGGCGGTTACGGTGGCAAAGACATCTGGAAAGTTGAAAAAATGTCGTCGGCCTGGAGCGAACCCGAAAACCTGGGACCACAAATTAACACACCCGGTGATGAAATGTTCCCGTTTATACGCGACAATGGTGAATTGTATTTCTCATCCGATTATCACACCGGCATGGGCGGGCTCGATATATTTAAAGCGGTTTTTAACGAAGAAACCAAGGAGTGGGAAATTGAAAACATGAAAGCCCCCATAAATTCAACCGGCGACGATTTCAGCATTACTTTTATCCCGGGACGCGACCAGGGAATGTTTGCCAGTAGCAGGAAAGGCTCAATTGGCGATGATTTATATTCATTTATCCTTCCTCCCAAAATATTCAGGGCCGAAGGGGAAATTGTTAACTCAGAAACAGACAGCCGTGTTGAAGGTGCACATATGCGCATTATTGGCACCGATGGCACCATGCTGAAAGTACAATCGCAAGACGGGGAATTTCAATACCGCATGAACCCCGAAACGGAATACATTTTTGCGGCATTTAAAGATGGATACCTCAACGCCAAACAAATTATAACGACCCAAGACCTGCCCGACAGCAAAACATTCAACTTACAGCTTAATTTGACGCCTACCGATGTCCCTATTAAAGTTGAAAACATCAATTACGAATTTGGAAAGGCTGAATTGCTTCCGGAAGCGGAGAAAGCACTTGATAGTTTAATCAACCTTCTGAATATCAATCCAACTACCGTTATCGAGATTATGTCGCACACCGACCATATCGGCTCGGTAATGTATAACTCTGAATTATCGCAGCGGCGTGCGCAAGGTGTCGTTAATTACCTTATTCAGCGTGGCATTAACCCCAAACGGCTGGTGGCAAAAGGTTATGGTGAAACGTGGCCCAAAACGGTTACCCGGAAAATTGCCAAGCAATACGATTTTCTTGAGGCAGGCGATGAGCTCACCGAAGAATTTATCATGAAACTGGAAACCGAGGAACAACAAGAGATTGCCAAAGCCATCAACCGGCGCACCGAATTCAGGGTGCTGAGCAACGATTTCAGGGAAACGTATACAGAATAAAGATTGTCAGATTTTAGACATGAGACAATAGTACTTATAAAAGCAATGCCATTAGGCATGATTCAATATTGTAGCCTCCCGATTCTCGGGACACGGTTTGGTTTCAACCATAGGAAAATGGAAGAAGAGTGCAAAGAGAAGAATGCCATGGGCATGGTGCATATAGTGTTTATCAAATCATAACCAACAATACAAATTGATAACGATTATATGAACCGTTCCTAACGGAACTCTAACCTCAGTCTGATCCTT
>JAGYOI010000444.1 GCA_018399395.1 Prolixibacteraceae bacterium | reverse complement strand
AGAAATGATCACCGAAAACGAACACATCTCGCTGGTGGTAAACGAATACGGGAGCATCGAAGGCATTGTTTCGCTCGAAGATATTATTGAAACGCTGATTGGCCGCGAAATAATTGACGAGAAAGACCACGACCTCGACAAGCAAAAAGCAGCCCGTGCCAAGTGGAACCGCAAGCTAAAAATCATTTACCCCCGGTTCTGGCGGTCGTGAAATTATGGAATAATATGATGGAATATTCGGAGCGCTAAGCCGAAACAAACACTGTTTTTCAACACATTAGGCATGCAAACCTTAATAAAATACTTGTTTGCCTCTTTCTTTTTATACATTTGACTGTTTAACCACAAATAATTTAAAATGAAGAAAATCACTTTACCCTTATTGCTTATCATGGTTGTATCTTTCTCGTTCGCGGGCGGGTTACTAACCAATGCAAACCAAAGCACCCAGTACGTACGCACACTTTCGCGTAATGCTTCAACCAGTATCGATGCAGCTTACTATAACCCGGCCGGGTTGTCGAAACTCGATAATGGTTTGTACCTGTCCGTTCATAACCAGTCTATTTTTCAGACCAAAACCATTACAAACGATTTCTACCTGTTAAACCAAAACACCTTCGAAGGAGATGTTGCAGCACCACTTTTCCCTTCAGGTTTTGCCGTGTATAAAACCAATAAACTGGCTTTTTCTTTAGCCTTTGGCCCCAATGCCGGCGGAGGATCTGCAACATTTGAAAACGGCCTGCCCTCGTTTGAAATTGGAATCGCGAAAAACATACCGGCCCTGAGTGGCTTAAGTGCCCTGGGCTACCCTGTTGAAGCCTACGATGCTGATATACATTTTGAAGGCACATCAGTCTTTTGGGGTTTACAATTAGGTCTGACATACGAAGTAAGCAACATGCTTTCAGTGTATGGGGGCGCACGATTTGTTCCTGCCAAAAACACTTACAGCGGCTATATCAACAACATCCAGTACGGCCCTGAGGGTGATTTACAAAACGGGCAACAATACGTTGCCGGTGCTGCTGCAACAGCAACTGTAACTTCCACTTTATTGGGACAAACAGCTACATCGCTTGATCCAATAGTTACAGGCGGGGGAGCTGAACTGACTATAACCCAGGCACAAGATATGGGTTTGATTGATGCAGCTACAGTTGGTCAATTGGAAGGTGGGTTAGCACAAATTGGGTTAACTGAAGCAGAAATCAATGCGATGAACTTCACCCAAATTCAGGGCACTTTCTCTACCGCCTCAACAAAACTCTCCGGACAAGCTGAATATTTGAACACTGTTTCGGCCCAGATGGCCGATAAAACAGTAGATGTTGAACAAACCGGTTTTGGTTTTTCGCCAATTATAGGTTTAAACATCAGCCCCATCGAAAACCTGAATATCGGTATGAAATATGAGTTTAAAACCAAACTTGAATTGACCAACAATACAAAGCAAGACGATACCGGAGAGTTCCCGGATGGAGAAGTTAACAATAACGATATACCTGCCATTTTCGCCATTGGCGTTGACTATGGAATTACCGATAAATTTAATGCTTCGGTTTCGTTTAACCAGTATTTCGACAAAGGTGCCAACTGGGATGGCCGCGAAAAACTTATCAACCACGGAGTATGGGAAGCCGGACTTGGCCTGGAATATAAAATCACGGATTTTATATTGGTAAGTGGTGGCTTTTTACATGGTGAAACCGGGGTTATGCCCGATTATCAAACAGATTTAAGCTACGGCAACAGTTCTAATACAATT
>JAGYOI010000443.1 GCA_018399395.1 Prolixibacteraceae bacterium | reverse complement strand
TAACAACTAAAGAACGAGAACATGAATATTTGGTTGAAAAATTGTTTAAAACCTGTTAAAAAAAGTGCAATATAAATTGAAAACTAATTTTGAAAATAAGGGATAAAAAATTATACAGTCAAAAAAAATGATAAACCATGTTTAAGTAATTAATTTTTAATGGTGATTTTTCAATAGATAATTAACACACGATAAACGCTGTTTTTTTAAAACTTGAAATATCAACAAATGTTGAAAAAATTATTTATAAATTTGGGATACATCAATTTATGTTACCTTTGCTGTCGATATTATTGTTGAAAACGTTGTTAAAAGTTGTGTGTAAATACTATTTAAAACTTATCAACACAATTAACAGCATACTATCATTACAATAAGATTTAAAAGATTTATAAATAAAAAATATATATTTGCAAAGCAAGTTTGTTAATTAGTGAGAGGAAGAAGTTAGGCTATGAAAGAAAATTTGTCTATATTATTGGTTGAAGATAACATACTCAACCAGCGAATAACTACTTTTAGTTTGAAGAAATTCAACCATGAGGTTGATATTGCCAACAATGGTTTAGAGGCAGTTAATAAATACCGCGAAAAAGATTACGATGTTATCTTGATGGACATTATGATGCCTGTTATGGATGGTCTTGAGGCAACTTTTCAAATACGTAAGTATGAAAAAGAAACCGGTGGCGAAAAGCATACACCGGTAATTGCAATTACAGCCAACACGCTTGATAACGACCGTGATAAATGTATTGCAACAGGTATGGATGAATACATGGCCAAACCTTTTGATATGAACCGGTTGAACGAAATTTTTAAAGAACTAAATATTCTTGCATAAAGGTCAATTCTTTAACCATTATTCTATACTTTTGCAGTAATGGAAGATTTGATCGACTTAAGAGGTGACTCATTATCTCAGGCAGATAGTGAATTGGATAAAAAGCTGAGGCCATTATCTTTTTCAGATTTTAACGGACAGAAAAAAATAGTGGAAAACCTTGGCATTTTTGTGCAAGCTGCCAAACAGCGCGGCGAAGCCTTAGACCACGTACTTCTTCATGGCCCTCCGGGTTTAGGAAAAACCACACTTTCGAATATTATAGCCAACGAACTTGAAGTTAATTTTAAAGTTACCTCAGGGCCCGTTTTAGATAAGCCTGCCGATTTAGCCGGTCTTTTATCCAATTTAGAGGCACACGATGTTCTTTTCATCGACGAGATACACCGTTTAAGCCCCGTAGTTGAAGAATATTTGTATTCGGCTATGGAGGATTACAAAATTGATATAATGCTTGATAAAGGGCCCTCAGCACGCTCTATTCAAATCGAACTTGAACCTTTCACCCTTATTGGTGCTACAACCCGCTCAGGTTTATTAACAAGCCCGCTGAGGGCACGTTTTGGTATTAACTCGCATCTCGAATATTACGATGCAGAAATTCTGAATACCATTATTAAACGTTCGGCCGGAATAATTAATGTGAATATCGATGAAAAGGCGGCCAATGAAATTTCTCGCAGGAGTAGGGGAACACCACGAATTTTGAATGCCCTGTTGCGCAGGGTACGCGATTTTGCCCAGGTTAAAGGCAATGGGGATATCGACATAGAAATAACAAAATATGCGCTTAATGCCCTTAATATTGACCAATACGGGCTGGATGAAATGGATAACAAAATACTTACCACCATTATTGATAAATTTAAAGGTGGCCCTGTTGGTTTAACCACCATTTCAACTGCAGTAGGCGAAGATGCCGGAACTATT
>JAGYOI010000442.1 GCA_018399395.1 Prolixibacteraceae bacterium | reverse complement strand
TACCCGTATATTTGGGACGAAAGTTCTTCATACATGCCGGCAATCACAAAAATGATTGAAAATGGCCCCGGGCTTTTACCCGGCGTAATCCCCATGACATATTCAAAAGGGCATCCGCTTTTATTCTATTTTATTTTTTCTTCCTGGATAACCGTATTTTCAAACAAAATTTTTGCTGTCAGGATACTGGCTCTGTTGATTTCGTGTTGCACATTGGTTTGTTTTCATAAAATGACAAGAAGATATACAAACAATATTATTGCAAACATATCGCTGGTATTATTGTCTGTGCAATCGTTATTCCTGGCCCAGGCTTCACTTATACTTCCCGAAATGCTTTTAACACTCCTGGTAATTATTACCTTCGAAAAATTTATTTCAAAAAAATATATCCTGTTTGCCATTTTCGGTTCTTTGATGGTATTGACAAAAGAAACTGCTGTTGTTTTTATTGCCTGTTTTTTGCTTTTCTATTTTTTCGAAAACCTGAAAACAATTCATGCTGTAATTTTTTGGAAGGAAATTTCATTAATATCAGTTCCGTTAGCAGTATATATTTTGTTCCTGGTTTTTCACTATGCCGAATTTGACACATTCTTTTATGAAGGGCATATTAATTTTATTGATTATAACTTAGAAAATATTTTTCGAAAATTCAATTCGGCCGCTGCCAATATTTTCACAAGGTATGGGCGGAATATAATTTTAGCAGCAAGCATCTTGTCCGTTGCAATTCTGCTTTTCAGGAAAAAGAAATTCCGGTTTACAAAAGTCTTGCTATTATCATTTTTGCTGGCAATAACTTACCTGATATTTTCGTCATTTAACTTTTACACCCACCGCTATTTACTTGCAATCCTGCCTTTTTTTATTTTTGCCGCCTCGGTTATTATTTATCAGGCACGATTTAAAAACAAATTCTTAAATATTTTCCTGATGATATTAGTAGTTGTCCCATCGTTGTATAAATCGTTAAATGAAACCGATGGAGGAGGTGATTACGACCTTGGGTACACCCAATATATTCACGTCCATAAAGAGGCCGTGGCATTTTGCGAAGAAAACGATTGGTATGACAAACAAATATGCTGCGGAACCAACCTGGTAATGGCATTGAATAATAAAATCCCGGGATATTTAAGTACAGAGCATACTTTCGGTGCTACGAGATTTCCAGTAACTGACAGTACAGAAATTGTTATTATTGATTCCACCGGGCCTAATAAGGAATTAAGTAAAAATTCTAAACGTGAATTTGTTTTCTCAAAACACTTCGAATACAAAAAACATTGGAGTAACATTTACATTAGGGAAAAAGAATAACGCACTTTGCAGGATTATGCATTTGGCAAATCATCCTGGTATTCAGGCAAACGAATAAAAGGAAGCCTGTTTCAAACAACGTAAAAAATTTAATGTTATCTTTGCATTCCCTCTCCGGGGCTGACTGGTTTTGACAGCGGGTTGAGGAGGTATGTAAGCATGCAGGGTTTTGGTTGTTGACCCTTTAAAATAACGATCAAAGTACAATTGGCGAAGAAAATTACGCTCTTGCTGCGTAACCGAAGCTTAGTAGGTTAACTGCTTAATTCCGACGCAAGGCGACGGAACAAGACATCGCCCGGGTGCTCAGTCCCTGAAGCGGCCCGAACCGGCGGTGCAAAAAAATCGGGGATAGCCGGCAGGTTGCTCTGCCCTTCCGGTGAAATAACAAGAGCTAAGGTAAACATGGGGGGCCCTGATCCGGTGTTTACATGAAAATCAAGTCAGGACTAAG
>JAGYOI010000441.1 GCA_018399395.1 Prolixibacteraceae bacterium | reverse complement strand
TATTGCTTTATTGATGTATTCCTGAATATATTCGGGAAGGTTAACAATCCAGCTTCTTTCACGGATAATGTCGAGTGCCATTTGCGCGTGGTCCTCCGATTGCGAATCGTTAAAAGTGTTGTATTGTGCCAACTGGTTGAAGCGTCCAATGTCGTGCATAAGCGCTATAAGCTGAGCTGTAAGCACATCGTCCTGGTCAAGTTCAAGGCTCCGTGAAAGTACCTCGCTGTAACCGGTTACGCGGTTGGTATGTTCGCGTTTGAGGATGAAATTTTTTTGTATTGTTTCATCTTCATTGTTAAACGATAAGATGTAATCCAGCACTTTGTTACATATCGCGCTATAGTCTTCTGTTGAAATGTCAGAAGCAATAATTTCAGTATTGGGCATTTCGTTGTTCATAGTTTTGTGTAGAATAGTTTAACATGCCAAAATTATGGAATTTTTATTTGTTATGCATTACATTTTTATCAACAAGGTAATCATGAGATTGTTTTGTCCTCGTTAAAAACGCCTGTAGATATTTCAATTTCAGGGGCACGGTTAAAATCAATCATTGCATTTATTAGTTTAATTTTCGAGTATTTCCCGAGGTCTTTTTCTGTAATATCTTTAACCGATATTTGCTGCGAGCGAATTAAGTATTCGCGCTGTGTGCCCCGAAGCAAAGGCGTAGAAGGCGTGTGCCATTCATTTCCGTTAAAAAGAATAATGTTTGCCGCCCAGGCATCGGTGATGAACCCGTTTTTTACGATAATAATATCGTCACAGCCGTTGCGCAGGGCAAAAGCATTATCAAGTTGTTCGCGGTTGTCGGTTTTTATGGGGTAATCGATGTGGTTAATATGTACAATTCGCAAGCTATGAACTGGTCGTTGATAGTACTGTTTAATTGTGTACAACAAAGAATTTCCATCGTAGGTCACCCTGCATTTGTATCGCTTACCCGAAATATTTGCTGGTATTTCTAAATGCTTTTCAAGGTTTACGTAGTCTGACTCGTTAAACATCGTTTTGCGTGCTTTTTGAAAACGTTCGTTGTGCAATTCAATGTTTTGGAGCTGTTTATTCTCTATTCTTATTGATTCAACTATTTGGGACATATATTTTATCAATTAATTCGTTGTATTCATCTTTAGCATTACTAAGCGATGTAATGCCGCCACCACTTTTGTACACCAGTTTACCGTTTTGGTTTTCGATATACCGGATAAGCACGCAACTGTCGAGCGTGTGCCCATCGTAATATCCGGCAATGCCGGTGTAGTATCCCCGTTGGTGTGTTTCGGCCTCTTTAATAATTTTAAGGGTTTTGTTTTTAGGGGCGCCCGAAACAGAACCGGCTGGCAACATATCAAATATAACGTTCCCCATGCTTTTTAATTGTTCGTTTTCAATACGACCGCTAATTTGGGAGCTTACTTGCAGCAATTTCTTGTGGTTTGAGTGTATGGTATCGATATACCGGAAGCGCTCAACTGATACATTCGTGGCATGACGGCTCAGGTCGTTGCGCAATAAATCGACAATGGTTGCATGTTCGGCCATTTCTTTATGGCTGTTGAGTATGATGTTTGAAGCATTGGGCAGGCTGGCATCAATAGTTCCTTTCATCGGGTATGTTGATATCTCGTTACCTGTTATCCTGATAAATGTTTCGGGCGAAAAGACCACGAAATTGTTTTTGAATAATAAGCGGTATTTGGCATTTGCGTTATGAAAAATTCCGGGTAATGTTGTGTTTGTTTCAACGGGGGTTGATGCCGTAAGGTTCACCAGGTAAGAGTTTCCCCTGTTGATG
>JAGYOI010000440.1 GCA_018399395.1 Prolixibacteraceae bacterium | reverse complement strand
AGCCACTTTAAATCGTCAACCAACCAAACGCCCCGCTATGCCCAACCGGGCGAAGAAGGCGAAGAGTCATGGTGCATCCTTGAGCTAAAAGTGCTCGCCGATGTTGGCCTTGTAGGCTTTCCAAGTTCAGGTAAATCAACCCTTTTGTCGGTTGTTTCGGCAGCCAAACCCAAAATTGCCGATTACCCGTTTACTACGCTGGTGCCTAATCTCGGAATTGTAGGCCACCGCGAGAGCCAGTCGTTTGTAATGGCCGATATCCCCGGCATTATTGAAGGCGCACACGAAGGGCGTGGCCTGGGGCTGCGGTTCCTAAGGCATATCGAGCGTAACGCGATGTTGCTTTTCATGGTGCCGGCCGATAGCGATGACCATTTGAAAGAGTACAATATTTTGCTCCACGAACTTCGGGAATATAGCCCCGAATTACTCGATAAACAAAGGTTTCTTGCCATTACCAAAGCCGACATGCTCGACGAAGAGTTGATGAATGAAATCAGTTCCGGGCTCGAAGAAATTCCGCATATTTTTATATCTTCGGTCACCGGTTTTAATATTCAACAATTGAAGGACCATATTTGGAAATTACTAAATAGCTGACACACATGTTCGAATGGCTTAATCAAATTGACACCCAGTTTTTTTTATCGTTGAACGGGGCTGCAAGCCCGTTTTTCGACCGCTTTTTTGCATTTTTCACCAGTAAGGAAACATGGTACCCGTTATATGTTTTACTCATGTTTGTTATTGTGCGTAAATACAAAATGCAAAGCCTCTGGGTAATTTTATTTTTCATTTTGCTGGTTGTGTTGAGCGACCAGATATCAGGACTTATTAAAGACCTGGTTGGCCGGTTGAGGCCAACCTACGAGCCATCTTTGGAAGGGTTGGTGCACAACCCGACAAAAAAAGGCGGCTATTATAGTTTTTTATCATCGCATGCAACCAACTCATTCGCGCTGGCCGTGTTAACCGGTTTTGTTTCGCAGCGTAAAAGGCTGTGGATCGCTTTCTTGCTGTGGGCCGCAGTTACATCATATTCGAGGGTTTACGTGGGGGTACATTATCCGTTCGATATTATTGCCGGTGCCATACTGGGCAGCTTAATCGCATGGGGCGTGTACCGATTACTGAAAATATTCGATGAGCATTTTCAGCGTAAACGTATTGAAGTGGCCGGACAATGGAAAGCCAAACATGCCAATATGCTTATTGTGGCGCTACTATTTATCGTATCAACGCTCCTTATCGTTTCAAAACTTGGGCCCAAATATTTTTAATGTTATAAATGACCGATTTAAAACTTCTTTACAGTGAATTAGCTGGTGAGGCTACTTTAGAAATAAAAAAGCTATCGAGCCAAATGCGCCTGATATCGATAGCACGGCTTATTACTTTTCTCGGGATTGTTGTTTCCCCATTCGTGCTGATACCCGTTAATTTACCATTGGGAATAAATATCTCATTTGCTTCACTACTATTGTTTTTATTGTTTGTTAAGTGGCATCAGAAGTTGCAGCGCGACAAACAATTTCAGCAATGTTTATTGAAAATAAACGAGCAGGAACTGAAGGCATTAACTCATGATTTTACTGAATTGGACCCGGGAGAAGAGTTTGTGGATCCCAAGCACCGGAACGCTTACGATTTAGACTTGTTTGGCGAAGGCTCTGTTTTTCAGTTCTTAAACCGTACGGTAACCGCGGGTGGCAAAAAGCTGTTGGCCTCTTTTCTTCAAAATCCCTTGCAAAGCAAAAGCGATATCGAAAACCGGCAGGCATTTATTAAGGAATTATCGGCTGATTAC
>JAGYOI010000044.1 GCA_018399395.1 Prolixibacteraceae bacterium | reverse complement strand
AGATTTTTGCTCACTTTTCATCGAATGGAAAAGTGAGAGCCTGTCTGGCTTGAAGACATAAACACACATAATCATGTGCCTATGAAATTTATTATCCAAATAATAGCGTGTTTTAATTTCTTGCTGCGTTGTGGCACAGGCTGCGTTTGTTGTAACTTTTAACCCGCCATTGACCTTCTGTGTTATGCGTATAGAGTGGCTCCAGAAACGGTTGAATTTCTTTCTGAAAAACATGACAATAAATTTGGGATACCCAATTTTAAAACACGACATCTGATTTACAGCTATATAGGTAAGCATCCCAAAAAAGTGCAGAAAACAGAAGAGCTGCGTTACATTGCTAATTCAGCTCTTCATTTTTTTCGCTATGCAGGGCGCTTACATGAATCTTCCGGGCAGCCACAATGCCAACATTCAATTCAAAACCAACCAGGATAGCTATGCAATTTAAATAAACAATAAGCATTATAACCGGCAACGCACCAAGCGAACCGTACAATGCATTATAACGCCCAAAAGTATCGATATAAAAACCAAAACCTAAGGTCAACAATATTGAAAGCAAGGTTGCCACTGTAGCACCAGCCGATATAAAGCGGTATTTACTTTTACGGGCAGGCCCCAGATAATATAAAAACGAATAGGCAAAATAGAAAAAAGCAATAATCACAACCCACTTTCCAACTGTCACCAGGTAATAGGTCCAGTCTTGCTGCATAAAATCGTGATCCACTAAAAAGTTCATCAATCGTTGCGTTACAATTGTAAGCGTAACGGCAACAGTTATAAGCAATGCCAAAATAAAAACCAAAACCAGGGCAATAGCACGCTGCATAATCCACGAACGCGTTTCCTCAACATTAACCGAAGCATTAAACGCCTGAATCATGCGAACAATGCCGTTCATTGAAAACAACAAGGCCAGCACAAAACCAAGAGACAACACACCACCATGTTTTATTGTAATAATATCGATAATAATCCGGTTTATCTCAGTATAAATAGATTCAGGAACCAACGATTCTATCAACAAAAGAAGCTCTTCCTGAAAATTATCAATGGGTATAACCGGTATTAAAGTAAAAAGAAAAAGGATAGCCGGAAAAAGGGCCAACATTAAACTATAGGCAACTGATGCAGCCCTGATATTTATTACCCCATTTTTTAATCCGCTATAAAAAAACAAAGCCACATTGTATATTGGCACCTTATCAAAACCAGGAAAAGAAGCCCGCTTAGCCTTGTTAATATAAGGAATAGCCATGCGTAACAGCTTACGCTCGTGGGTTTTTCGCAAAAGCTTCATTAGCAACAACTTTACTTGGTTTGTCTTTCTATCCGCAACTGATGAACAAGCGATTGCCCGTTATTGGTCTTTATTAAAAAGTACACCCTGAATTTTTCATTTTCAACATGCAAATTGCCAATAGCATAACTTGCTTCATCTTTACCCCCCTGATGTATCAGTGTAAAATCCTGTGGCGGATAATCCTTGAAAAAATCAGCAACAACCTGACGGGCATGAGCCTTGCTGTATACATTATCGTTCTCAAGAATAACAAGCTCGATGTTATCACTAAAATTTTTTGATAATTCCTGTGCATTTCCTGTTTTCAGCCCCATCAAAACATTTTCAGGCACTTTTTGCCCTACTACTGAAACAGATGCAAAACACATGAAAATGAAAACTAATGCAATATGTTTAAAACGTCTCATTCGTTTATTTTTTACCACACCACGATTATTACAACCGTGCTACGCGATATTTCTATCAATTAAATTACATATAATAATTTCAAAATTACAAGTTTTCGGCAAACTTTCCGGCAAACTTTGTAACTGCCTTTATTGCACTACAAAAAGTATGCTAAAGATAAAAACAGTTTGTCGGCATATTTTTGTATTTTCACAACTAGAACATTTAATGAACAAAAGTACAAAATAAATAATGAATCAGATCAGACCTGGTTTGGCATAATCCAAACAGTTCATGTAATTTTCATTATCAATATTCACAAAACGAATAACAAGCATGAAGATAACCCTTTTACTTATTGGAAAAACCGACGACGATTACCTGAAAAAAGGTATCAACAAGTACCTCGAACGGCTAAAACATTACATTCCGGTAAGTGTTGAAGTAATCCCGGCCCTTAAAAATACGCGCAAGCTCACCAAAGGGCAGCAAAAGCAGAAAGAAGGGGAACAGGTATTATCAAAAGTATCATCAGGCGATCATCTGATCTTACTTGATGAAAACGGAAAAGAATTCAGTTCGGAACAGTTTGCAAAACATATTGAAAAAAAGATGATAACGGGCACACGCTGCATAGTTTTTGTAGTAGGTGGCCCGTATGGCTTTTCTGATGAAATATATAAACGCTGCAACGAAAAAGTATCTTTATCGCGTATGACGTTTTCACATCAGATGGTGCGGCTTGTTTTTACCGAGCAGCTATACCGGGCCATGACAATTATTAAAGGCGAACCCTATCACCATCAATAACATGAGGATAACAAAGCACATACGGTTACCATTTTTTCTTTTTATTGTTGTACTTGCTGCCGGCATACTTTCAGAAAGTTATATTCTGAAAGACGGGATAGACCCGAACGACATGAAAAGCATAACCCGCACCCTTCAGCGAAAACAAATTAAAACAGAACGAATATTAACCGATGCTGCATCAAAAGTTGATTCTCTCGAAAACAAAACCAATATAAACATTGCCGGCGCCTTATCATCGTTCAACTCGTTGTTCAACAAAAACGAAATAAGCCTTTTGGTTTTCAATAAAGAAGAATTGGTTTTCTGGTCCGACAACTTCACAAGTTTTCCTGATAAAATCAAAAATTCAGAAGAAGGCCTCATTCAGTTGCCCAACGGATGGTACACCTTATCGAAAGAAAATACAGGAGACTATACATTTTATGGGCTCATTCTTATTAAATATGCTTTTAATATTGAAAACGAACACCTTGAAAATGCTTTTGCTAAGGGCTTTAACCTTCCCAATAATTTCGAGGTACATTTTTATCCCAGCGAAAACAGCAACGATTTTTATGGCATCAACAATCACTACCTGTTTTCGATAAAACCTTCGGGAAATACACCCTGCATGTACCAAAGCCTTTATTTACCCACAATATTGTACGCGGTTGCAATCTTTTTATTTTTCATTTTATTGTATCGTCTGAATGTTCATTATTACCACGCGTACCCGAAGCTTAAATTATTATTCATTTCATTTATACTCGCGGGCATATACCTGGTTATGAACAAATACGGACTGCCAAAATCGGTTTACCTTTTAAATCTCTTTTCGCCCGGGCAATTTGCATACGCCCCAATGCTTTCTTCGCTTGGCGAGCTGATTATGCTAAGTGTTTTCATTTTTTTCTGGGGTATTTGTTTTACCCGTACATTTGACATTTCGCAACACTTCAAACAAAACATTACCAATCGCCGCATTTCATTATTTTTCTGGCTCGTTCTATCGGCCATTGTGATGACATTGGTCCGTTTCCTGATTAAAATTCTTATTTTCAATTCAAATATATCGCTTGCAGTATACCGGATTGAAGAAATTACCATCCATTCTTTTGCCGGATTTCTGATTATCGGGTTGCTCTTTTTTACGGTTTTTTTCATCATAAGCCGGATTAGCAGGATTTACAAAAAACACACTTCATTTACCGAGTTTATTATAATCCTGCTTGTAGCAAACACACTTGTAACTTTGTTTTGCATACTACTCGATAAAAATGCCAATTTCAGGTTAAACGCTATATACTGGATTGTTTCAATCGTAACGTATTACTTTTTTAAATACAATTCGCTCAACCACAGATTATCTTTCATCGTTGTATACACTTCGATATTTACAATAATGGGGCTAAGCTTTATTATCCGTTTCGACGAAAAACACGAACAAAAGGTCCAGAAGCTAATGGCAGCCAACCTGTCGTCGGAGCACGATCCTACAGCCGAATTATTCCTGCGCGATATCGACGCTGTTATCGAAACCGACTCATTTCTGATACAAGAGTTATATCCACCTTTCGACTTTATTCCCGATTATCTTGAACAAACCTATTTTGGTGGTTATTTGCGGGAATACGACATCCAGTTTACAATTTGCCAAAGCACCGATAGCGTTATCATTCAACCTGAAGGAATAACCAAACCCTGTTTCCCGTTTTTCGATTCATTGCTGATTGAAAACGGAGACCCCATTCCCGGAACTAACTTCTACTATCTCGACAACATGAACGGGCGGATAACATATTTTGGGAAATTCAGCTTTACCTATAACGATAACCAACCTGAAACATCAGTTTTTATTGAACTAAACTCGAAGTTACAATCTGAAGGGATTGGATTCCCGGAATTACTTCTCCCGTCACATTCAATGGAGAAACGACTCTTTAACAACTATTCATTTGCAAAATACAACAATGGGAAATTAGTTGACCGTGGCGGAAAATACTCGTATGCCCTTAGTTCCAATGAATATGATTTAAACAACCAGAACAAGGCCGTTTTTGAAAAATGGGGTGATTTTATACATTGCATCTACCCTTCAGGAGATAAAAACGTAATCATTGTAAGCCGCAAGGCCTTAACTTTTTACGACTATCTTATCGCTTTCCCCTATTTGTTTGTCTTTTTGTTTACACTTGCCGTAATTATAAATTTCATAACACGTCCGAAATTACGAATCAATGCCGTAAAAGGTTCATTGAGGATCCGAATCCAGTCCTCTATTGTAGGCGTTGTTTTTACAGCATTGCTTTTCGTGGGCAGTGTCACAATTTTTTACAACATCAACCAATACAAGTCAAAACACCGCGATAATTTAATTGAGGTTGTAAATGCTGTTTCATCTGAGCTGGAAGTTATTTTATCGAATGTAGAAGAATTTGATGATGAGCTTAAAGCATTTCTCGATTACGAACTGGTAAGTCTTTCAGATATATTCTGGACCGACATTAACCTTTACAGCAGGGATGGTAAACTGATTTCGTCATCACGCCCCGAAGTTTTTGAAAAAGGGCTAATATCGGAACAAATGCAAAACAGGGCATATACTCAACTTCGTCTTCAGCAGCCCGGCCGTATACTCCATAACGAGCACATTGGGAAACTTGAATACCTATCGGCTTATATTCCACTTATGAATTCAAGCGGAGATATTATTGCTTACCTCAATCTCCCATATTTTACAAAGGAAAAGGCTTTCAGGCAGGAAATAACCACTTTTATCCTGGCCTTTATCAACCTGTATGTATTTTTGTTGCTGGCCAGTGTATTGGTTGCCTTTTTTATTTCGGCCCGCATCACCGACCCCCTGCGGTTAATCAGGGAAAACCTTAGCGGGATGCAGTTGGGTAAAAGAACAGAACCCATCCGCTACAAATCAGACGACGAAATTGGCTTATTGGTTGCTGAATACAATAAGAAACTGGAAGAACTGTCCATTAGCGCCGATTTACTGGCACGTTCGGAGCGGGAAACAGCCTGGCGCGAAATGGCCAAGCAAATTGCACATGAAATAAAAAACCCGTTAACCCCGATGAAACTAAACATCCAGTTTTTACAACGCACTTCGCCTGCTGAACCCAACTATACCGAAAAAGTTGAAAAAGTGACCAATATGCTTATCGAACAAATCAACAATTTATCGGCAATTGCAAGCGAATTTTCAAACTTTGCTAAAATACCACGGGCCAAAAAAGAACGTTTTAACTTAACACAACGACTCTCCGAAACCATCGAGCTTTATGACTTTACCGGTCAGGTTTCAATAAAGAAAGATTTCCCCGATGACAAAGAAATATTTGTTGTGGCTGATAAGGAACAACTATCGCGAGCTGTTATCAACCTCATACGCAACGGAATTCAATCAATTCCTGAAGGCCGGAAAGGAAAAATTATCATCAATTTAACTGAACAAAACAAAAAAGTAATCATTACTATAAAAGATAATGGAAAAGGAATACCGGATTATTTGAAAGAAAGCATTTTTGTCCCCAACTTTACCACCAAATCAAGTGGTGCAGGTTTAGGACTGGCCATCACTAAAAATATTATTGAAAATTTCAACGGGAAGGTATGGTTTGAATCTGACCCTAAGACTGGAACAGCATTTTACATTGAGCTGCCAACCGGGTAAACAATTAAACCATGCCCGTAAAATAAAAATGAGAAATTAATGGAAAACAGATTTAAACGAAAAACACATAATCAAGCAAAGCCAGCTCAACCAATGTTTGAGAGCAACAGTTACTCGTTAACAGCTAACAAACTCGAACGGTATCTTCAAAAACCTTCAGCGTATTTCACTGCTGAGGATATTATTGAATATGTTTTTGAGAAAGATATCGAAATGATCAATTTCAGGTATATTTCGGCCGACGAAAAACTTAAAACCATTAATTTTGTTGTTACCGGGCGCACCGAAATTGAAAACCTTTTAAAATATGGCGAACGAGTAAATGGCGGTTCCGTATTCCCATATAACAAAGAAAGGCATCCCGATTTATATATTACCCCCGATTTCAACACCGCGTTTGTAAACCCGTTTGCCAAAATACCCACCCTCGATATAATTTGTTCGTTTTACACCTGGGAGGGGGAACGTTTGAGCTCATCGCCCGAAAACATATTACAAAATGCCGTAGATTATTTTCAGGAAAAAAGTGGATATGAGATAAAAATGTTCAGTGAACTTGAATACTACACAATGAGCCAGCCTGAAGAAGGTTTTTCTTCAGATGAGGGCAACTATCAAAGTTCAGAGCCTTTTTCTAAATTCGAACAACTTCGTGCTGCAGCAATAAAAGCTATAGCCCAGTGTGGAGGGAAGGTACGTTACGGACACGCCGAACACGGAGCTTTCCAGTTCAATGGCAGGCATTACGAACAGCACGAAATTGAGTTTCTTCCCTGCCCCCCCGTAGAATCAATACGCCAGGTAGTTCTATCGAAATGGATCATCAGGATGTTGGGGCGCAAACATGGCGTTGATATTTCTTTTTCTCCCAAAGTGGCAATAAATAAACCGGGAAACGGGCTCCATACCCATTTTATTCTCGAAAAAGACGGTATAAATATTTTAGGGGAAGGAAGCGAGTTTCGTAAATCATCGTTAAAAATGATTTCGGGAATTTTGAAACATGCAGGCACGCTCTCGGCATTTGGCAACAGCCTGCCTGTTTCTTATTTACGGCTGGCACACAACCAGCTTTCACCCCATTACATATGCTGGGGGCCATCAAACCGCTCGGCACTTATCAGGATACCGAAAATTAACATGAAGGCCCAGAACCAGCGGCAGAGCCAATCGGGAATGTTTAGCTACGACCCGTTGTACATCTATAATCAAACAATGGAATACCGGGGAACCGATGCATCGGCTTACATGCACTTTTTTGTAGCAGCCCTGCTGGTGGCCGGAATTGATGGAATGAACAACCCCAATTATTTAAAAGAAATTAAACAGAAGTTGGTTGCAACCGATCTTTACCAGCAAGGTAATGACAACATAAAAGCGAAACTTGAAAAATTGCCCGAGTCGTGTGGTGAGGCCGCTGAACACCTTATCAAAGAAAGAAAGTTGTTTACAGATGTACACCCGGTATTCCCCGAGCGTGTAATTGACTTTATCATAGAAAAACTTACTCATTTTGAGGAAAACTGGAATGTTAAAAGAATTATATACAGCAACGACGAAGAACGGATAAACCAGTTCATCGAACATTTTATGCACTACCGTTAAACAATAACAAATGACAAAAAAATGGCCTTTTTATACCGGGTTAAGCATATTGGCTTTGGGCATAACCCTAAAAGCATCAACATCTTTAGCATTATACCCTTTGCTGATAATTCTTACCGGTGTCGGGCTTAAAGTTTTATACATCACCCTGAAAATTATCAGGAAAGAATACAAACCCGGACTGGAACTGGTTGCATTAATATGTGGGCTGGGGTTTTTTCTTGCCGGGGAGTTTTTCTTTGAGTCAGGATTAATCAGCCATGGGCCATTAATAGCATTAAAAATTACCGGAATAACATTAAAAACAACTTTTGTTTTATTGTTTATTCATAAAACAAGAAAACCATTACCAACAGTAAACCCGGCAGTGGTAAAACA
>JAGYOI010000439.1 GCA_018399395.1 Prolixibacteraceae bacterium | reverse complement strand
ATTCGAACATTGGAGGTACACCTCAACTCGATGGTGAATACACCGTTTTTGGCGAGGTTGTTGAGGGAATTAATGTTATTGATTCGATAGCAGCTTTAAAAACAAACAAAGCCGACCGCCCCCTTGAAGATGTGATTATGGAAATGAAAGTAATTAAAGAATAAGCGTTTTTATGCTGAAAAGTATTTCGATCATTTTATTTTTATCCGGCTTCATGCTCCAGGTTCGTGCACAAACCTATCATGCCGAAGTATCGACCAACATGGGCGACATGAAGTTTATGCTTTACGACGATACACCTTTGCACCGCGATGCTTTTATCGAGCTGGCCCGCAACGGACATTTCGAAAACACACTTTTTTACCGTGTTATTGAAGATTACATTATCCAGGGCGGATCGAAAGATTCACGTAATGCGCCCCCCGGGAAGTTCATCGGCTATGGCGACCCAACAAAAACAGTGAACGATGAAATTCACGATCATCATATATGCAAGAAAGGGGCACTTTGTGCACCACGCCAACCCGACGAGGTGAATATTTTTAAACAAAGCGATATTTCCCAGTTTTTTGTTGTACAGGGTGTAACATATCGTCCCGGACAGCTTGACACGATGGAGCTGGCTGTTAACCGGCCTATCAAAAAAAGAATTTACCGGGATGTTTACACAACTGACAAACGCAAGCAGCTGAAAAAACTCAAAGAAGAAGAAAACTGGGAAGAAGCACGAGCGCTGGCTAATGAAATAAAAGACGAAATTGATGTTCGTTACGAACTTGCCGAGGGAAAACTGGAGTACACCGAAGCCCAGCGCGAAGCCTACACAACCATTGGCGGTGCCCCGCAAATTGAAAATGAATACACCGTGTTTGGAGAAATTATTTCTGGCATGGGCGTAATTGATAAAATAGCTGCCCTAAAAACCGATGAAAACAACCGTCCATATACCGATGTGGTTATTCATGTAACAATCAAAAAAGTTAAGTAATGCGATTTACACCCTATATCCTGGCCTTGGTTATTCTTTTTGTTTCAGCATGTTCGGGCAACACAAAACAAAAAGAACAAACTGACAGCAATAATCAGCAGACAAAAGAGCAAAAACAAAAAGAAGACAATGGCTTTTCTGCCCTGGCTGAATCGGTATTCGAAATAAAAACGTACGATGGCAAACGCATTCTTGAAACCGGAAAGGGTTTTTTGGTTACACCAACCACCATCGTTGCACCTTTTACATTGTTTGCAAGGGCAAACCGTGCCGTGATGGTACCCCTAAACGGGGGAGCACAAACCGAAATAACTGAGTTTTACAATTACGACCGGATCAATAACCTTATTCTTTTACGGGTTGACGAATATTCCGCGAAACCGCTAAAATTATATGGGGCAAAGAAACCGAAAGGCCTAAAAACAGTGGTTTTGGGCAAAAAGGTTGGTAACCGGCAGCCTTTATTTGGGGGTTCATATTTGGAAGAAAGAATACTGCAAGGCCGGAAGTTGCTTAGCATTTCAAACAGGATTGGAAAAATAAGCAATGGTACGCCTGTTTTTGTTTCAAATGGTACTGTACTGGGCATGGGCATTTCAGAAGAGGTAATGTACGAGCGTGAGTACTTTGCTGTTCCGGTAAACCAAATCCTTAGCCTTGTTAACAAAAGGGGCGAACCAAAATCACTGAAAAACATTCAATCGGCTAATTCAGGGCGTAATGCATCGGTAAAACGAATTGTCCTCGAAACCGACTTTGGTAATATCGCAATTAAGTTATATAATGAAACACCGGCGTATCGCGATAACTTCATCAGGCTGGCCGAAGAAG
>JAGYOI010000438.1 GCA_018399395.1 Prolixibacteraceae bacterium | reverse complement strand
TATAAGTATGGTTGCAAAATGTCGTTAATGTTGCAGAAAACAACATTTGAAACATTATTTACTATTTTTTACTGAATTCTTTTGGCGTGGTGCCGATGAACTTTTTAAATGTAGAAATAAAGTGTGAAGTACTATTGAACCCCGTTTTAATGCTAACCTCGTTAACATTGAGCTGACCTTCTTTGAGCAGCTTTTTTGCCATTTTTAATCTTTCACTACGGATGTAGTCGCTTGGGGTGTTCCCGGTAAGAGCTTTAAATTTTCTGAATAACTGGCTGCGGCTCATGTTCAGTTCTGCTCCTAATTCTTCAACCGAGAAGGTATTATTGGCTATATTTTCAAGTACAATTTTTTCAGCCTTTTCAAAAAAGATTTTATCCATCTGATTATCCACTACATCTGCAGGTTGAGTCTCGAATTGATTAGAAAATCGTTTACGGAGTTGTTTACGTTGTTTCAATAAATTTTGGACCTGCACTTCAAGAAAATTAATATTAAAAGGTTTTTCAATATAGGCATCTGCCCCATTTTCTACACCTTCAATTTTATGCTCAATAGCTGTTTTGGCCGTTAATAATACTACCGGAATATGGCTGGGTACGAAAATAGACTTAATTGCCTTACAAAAAGATATCCCGTCCATGTTGGGCATCATCACATCTGAAATTATCAAATCGGGCATTGATTTGTTCGCAATAGCCAAAGCCTCTTCACCATCATTAGCTTCTAATACATAATATCGGGTAAAGTAGTTCTTCAGGAACTTACGCAACTCCATGTTGTCTTCAACGAGTAATAATGAGATTCTGTGTTTGTTTGCGACATTTGATTCTTCAATAGAGGTGCTTTCTTCATTTCTTATTGCTCTTTTGGTCTTCTCAGGTTCAGCACTGGTAATAATCTCATATTCATTCAATGTCTCGGGCGGGAAAGCATCTTTATTCACCGGTAAATTAACTGTAAATATTGTTTCAACTCCGGGTTCGCTTTTCACATCAATCGTACCCCCATGCAATTTTACCAGACTCTGAGAAAAAGCCAGGCCAATTCCGGTACCCAAATAATCATCAGCAGTTTGGTTATCGCTATAGAAACGTTCAAATATTTTATCAATTTTTTCTTTTTTAATACCAACCCCATGATCAATCACCCTGATTGTTGCCTGGTCGTTATCCTGTTCTTCAAGCTCCACGAGAACAACAGAATCGCGAGGTGAAAACTTGATGGCATTAGACAATAAATTAAATATAACACTATCAATTACGTTTTGATCAAACCACTGTTTTTCATGGTTATTTAAAGAATAATTGTACTTAATCTCAATGGCTTTTTCATCTGCATATTCTTTAAAGTCATTTACAATCTCATGAACAAACAACCTAAGATTGCCTTGTTTAACCTTTAGATTATACTGCTGCCCCTCCAACTTTCTGAAATCCATCAATTGTTTAACCAGGCGAAGCAAACGCTTTACATTTTTCTGCATGGTTGAATATAAATACTGACGTTGTCCGGCATTTACATCGGTTTGGCTTATTAATTTATCGAGGGGCGAAGAAATAAGTGTAAGCGGGGTTCTGAATTCATGAGATATATTGGTAAAGAAGCGTAATTTCAACTGGTTCATTTGCTCTGACTTTTCTCGCTCCCTTCTTTCCAGTTCTAACAATGTTTTCTGCTCAAACCTATTAACAATAAAAAAATACAAGCCCATTACCAACAAACCAACAAATATCAGGTATGAAGCATAAGCCCATTTTGTCTTCCAAGGCGGGGGTGCAATTGTCAGTGTTATCGATTTCCCATCAGTATTCCATATGTCATCATTGTTT
>JAGYOI010000437.1 GCA_018399395.1 Prolixibacteraceae bacterium | reverse complement strand
TAATCCCCTAAATTGGGACACTGATAAATTCAATAACGGCAAAACAGCATAGCATGGTATCACAAACAAACGAACAAGCTCTCGAAGCTGCAATAGAAAAAGCCTTAACCGGTACGTGTCGTGAAGCACTGGAAGTAGAAGGTGTACCTGTTCAAAATGCTCAGGAACTATATCGTAGTGGTAATAGTTTTTATATGGGGCAAGCTCATCATTTCAACCCCAAATATGCCATTGACGAAACCCGCTTTTGGCATTTCCTCGAAAACACCCAAAAAGATGAACTTGAAAAATTGCAACGTTCAGCCGACTGGAAACTGAAAATTCTGGAACGCTACGACCGTATGGTTAAAAAATATGGCTTGCTGCGTTTGCTCAAAAAAGGGCTTGAGGTAGAGGATGCTTTTTTTACCTTGTTTTACCCCTTGCCCCTGGCGAGTAGTAGTAACATGGCACAAAAGAATTTCGAAAACAACGAGTTCAGTGTTACCCGGCAGGTTGCATACAACCCCGAAAACCTGCGTGAGGAAATTGACATGGTGGTCTTTATTAACGGGTTACCCATTGCAACGCTTGAGCTAAAAAACCACTGGACAGGTCAGAATGCAAAGGTACATGGCATCAGGCAATATAAATACGACCGCGATGTTCGTCAGCCCTTGCTTAATTTTGGGCGCTGTTTGGTGCATTTTGCGGTTGATACCGACGAAGTGTATATGTGTACCAAACTAAACGGGGGTAATTCATTCTTTTTGCCTTTCAACAAAGGTTACAACCACGGAAAGGGAAACCCGCCAAACCCATTCGGACATAAAACCGAGTATTTGTGGAACGAGGTTTTTACCCGTGAAAGCCTGGCCAACATCATACAGCATTTTGTGCGTTTCGATGGCAAATCAAGCGATGCTTTGAGTAAACGGACACTGTTCTTTCCCCGCTATCATCAAATGGATGTGGTGCGTAAAATTCTTGCCGATGCATCATCAAAAGGAGTGGGGCAAACCTACCTGATACAGCATAGTGCAGGCTCAGGTAAATCAAATTCTATTACCTGGGCAGCTTACCAGTTAATAGAAACCTATCCCGATAATATAAACACACGGGGTGCAAAAGCGATCGACAAACCACTTTTTGATTCGGTGATTGTTGTAACCGACCGCCGTTTGCTCGATAAGCAATTGCGCGAAAACATTAAAGAATTTTCAGAAGTAAAAAACATAGTTGCTCCGGCATATTCTTCACGGGAATTACAAAGTAGCCTCGAACTGGGTAAAAAAATCATTATTACCACTATTCAGAAATTTCCGTTTATTGTTGATGGTATTGCCGATTTATCCGATAAAACGTTCGCCGTAATCATTGATGAAGCCCACAGTTCGCAAAGTGGCTCCGCCGCAGGCACCATGAACCAGGCAATGGGTAAAACGGAATCGTCCTCTTTTGGTGAAGCTGCGGTGGACGATGCACAAGATAAGATTCTGAAAGCAATGAAAGCCCGGAAAATGAAGGGCAATGCCTCGTATTTGGCATTTACGGCAACACCTAAAAATGCCACACTCGAAAAATTCGGGCACAAGTTGGATGATGGTTCATTTAAACCGTTTCATTTATATTCTATGAAACAGGCCATTGAAGAAGGTTTTATTCTGGATGTATTGGCAAATTATACCACCTACAAAAGTTATTACGAAATTGAAAAATCTATCCACGAAAATCCGTTGTTCGACAATAAAAAAGCACAAAAGAAATTGCGTGCCTTTGTTGAACGTGATAAACGCACAATAGCCACCAAAGCCGAAATAATGCTCGAACACTTTATCAGTAAAGTGTATAACACCAAAAAGC
>JAGYOI010000436.1 GCA_018399395.1 Prolixibacteraceae bacterium | reverse complement strand
AAACCCGGGATTTTTAAATAAATACCTATAAACTATTTGATATGTGCTCAATACAAACAAATCAGAATTTTAACCTTTTCCTCGAAAATAACACCGACGAAAAAGACATCGTGTTAAATGGTTGCCATAAAACACAAGATGATAATAAGATATTCGAAACCGATATCTCAAATGCTTCGGTTGATGATTTAAGCTCGATGATTGTTTCTCAAATGATTACTTCTGTTAAAGAAGATCTTAATAAGAACGCTTAATACCACATCCCCACCGTACAGACGCACCATGGTGCGTCTCTTAAATCAATACCACTCACCGCTGTCCCGATAACTATCGGGATTAGCGAAGGCAGATTTGGTAGTACTTACTACCAATCATAGCGCTTTTGATATGGATTTTATCCAAAAGCATGGAAAGATGATTTTAGCCTGCCCTGTGAAATTACCACAGGTAGTATTTCACAGGGACATGAGAAACATGATAAAGGAGGCAAGCGATAAAGTGTACAAACTCTAAAACAACACACGTAGCCCGTTTGGATTTATCAAAGCCAATCTTCAAACTTATAAACATGATCGATTGGTAAATATCTTAAGTAGCATAATACTTTAACCTCTCTTAAACAAGTAAAATGACAGCAGTTGTAGGAATATTGAACAAACAAGGAATTGCCATTGCAGCCGATAGTGCAGTTACCGTTAGTGGTACTAATAACCGAAAAGTATATAACTCGGCAAACAAAATATTCACCCTATCAAAATATTACCCGGTGAGTGTCTCAATTTATAATAATGCAAGTTTTATGGGTATACCTTGGGAAATACTCATTAAAGAATACAGGAAACAACTTGATAAAAACTCTTTTAATACATTAGAAGAATACAAAAACGACTTTTTCAATTGGCTGAAAAAGAATAACTCTTTTTTGTTGAAAAGGATGAAGTTAATGATAATATCTTGAACGATTTCATGTCCTTTATCAATGGGGTAGTTCACAGTATAAAATTTAACAATAACAATTTTCAAGCTATAATATTAGCCTTTCTCAATAATTATATAGAAAAAGAGATGCCTAGTCATTCAAAAATTAAGCATTTGGAGGGCATAAAAGAAAAAGACATTCAATCTGTACTGGATAAGCATTTACCCGATACAATCAACTTAATAAAAAAAAGACTGGATGTTGAATTTGATGATAAGCTGATAGCTAAAAAATTAATTAGTGCATACCATCAATATATCACCCACGACCAGTTTTTGAACTTTAGCGGACTTATTTTCTCAGGATATGGTGAAAAAGAATTATTTCCACGATTAATACCAGTTAATGTTTCTATCGTTATCGAAAATCAATTAAGATTTATGACCGATGAATCAAAACTTGCTGAAATTTCAATTCAAAATAATGCCTGTATAAGACCTTTTGCCCAAACCGATGTTATTGATACCATTCTTCAAGGCATAAGCCCTGAACTAAATCATTTATCTACGAAGGTTTTTGCTGACTTTATTTCAAATTTTCTAAGTGAAATTAAAAATATTGACCAAATGCCTGAGCCGGTTATAAATAAGCTCAACGAACTAAAAGTTGAAAAATATATACAGGAATATCAGGATGAATTTGGAAACATTATCAGTCAAAAATACGTTAATCCTTTAATGGGGGCTGTTTCTCAACTCTCAAAAGAAGATCTTGCAGAAATGGCAGAAAGTCTTGTATATTTGACATACCTTAAAAGAAGGTTTACTATGGCTGAAGAAAGTGTAGGAGGTCCTGTTGACATTGCTATTATAACTAAAGGTGATGGATTTGTATGGATAAAAAGAAAACACTATTTTGACCCGCAATTAAACCC